>CAIQCE010000081.1 GCA_903870185.1 uncultured Gammaproteobacteria bacterium | reverse complement strand
TTCTATTCAATATCCGTTTGTAGAAAGTTTAAGTGCTTTGGCTATGGCTATTATTGTTTATCGAATGGGAATTAATATTCACGCTTTTTTATTTTGCATTTTAACAGAGGGATTAATTGCTCTGAGTTTCATCGATATAGAAACTCAATTATTGCCTGATGATTTAACTTTGCCTCTACTTTGGCTAGGTCTACTTGCGAGCCTTATTTCTCACACTGTTTCTCCGAGTTCTGCAATATTGGGAGCTGCATTAGGTTATGGAATTCCGTGGTTGATCGCGAATATTTTTCAAATAATTCGCAACAAGGAATGTATGGGTTATGGAGATTTTAAATTGATGGCTTGTTTGGGGGCTTGGATTGGGGTGATGCAGCTTCCAATGCTTCTGCTGTTCTCTTCGTTATTGGGACTGGTGTTTAATTTGATTTACTCGAGAGTTAGGAAAGCTTCGGCATTTGAACCGTTTCCATTTGGACCTGCGATTGCGTTGGCGGGGTGGGGGTTGGTGGTGTGGGGCTCGCTTACCTAAGGGTTGATACCCTGCATGCTATATACAATGTAGGTTAGTCCCAAGCGTTAGCTTGGGCTAACAAAAATCAACCTGTTCTTTTATCCTGGCATTACAAAAGAATGGGATTGTTGGGCTCGCCCTGCGTGAGGCTTATCAAAAATTCAAGCTCATTGCTATTGCAGGGCTTAGCACCAACCTACACTATTTCGAAAACAATGCTGCAGTGGCACTGGCATTCAGACCAACGCAATCCACTTCTGTAGGTGCTGACTTAAGAGCAAATGCACCAGCAGCCACGAGTGGACTTGCAGATGTCGCTGTAGGTGATGACGCTGCTGCAGAAGCATGAGCTGCAGTCACTGCAGGTGCAGGAGCACCAGCTGAGACACTTGAGCTTGCTGCAGCACCACTGAGAGTATCAGGTTGAGCAACAAGCACTCCTACTCGTTGGCTTGCTGGAATAAGTGGATAAGCTTCCAGTACTGTGCGCAATGGATTTCTCCGCTCATGCTCTGCCGCCTCCTGCTCAATAATTGATGTTCGTACTGGTGCTGGCTTTGATGCAAATGGGTTACGAGATTCACCAGCTGAGGCTGTTGCACGAGCTACCGCTGCAGCATGTGTTGCAACTGGAACGGCTGGCTTCGCTAACTGATTGCGAAATTCAGCAGAATTTCGATCACCCGGTTTTCCACTTTTCTGAGTAGCTCCAAAAGGTCTTCCAGCCCCTCGTCCGTCGAAAGCTCGAGCCGCTGAAGCTGATATGGGATGAGCGACTGCACTTCCAGCACCGGCACCAGCTGCTGCTGGGATGGCACTGTTTCCAGCGGCAGCACTAGCTCTTGCTCTCGCTGCATCTCCAGCTTTCTGTATGGGTGCGGGAACAGCAACTGCTGAAGCAGATGTTTTCATGCCTTCACGATGTAGATGCAATACATATTTCAAACGACGAGCCGCACTTCCGTTATCCGTTTCAAGTCGCCCTTCTTCTACAATTTTTCCATTACCTAAATTGATTTTCGTTCCTTCCAAAAGCTTTCTAATTTCTGCAATCAGGTTGACAGATAATGTTCTTTCACCTGCACTTTTAGCGCTCCTAAGCTGCCTTAACAAACCTTCAATTTTTGGAATGTTTTTTCGAGTGTATTTTTTGAATAAATTCACCAATGGGTTTTTCGGATGGACATAATTATTTAACACCGCAACTGCAGCATCAATTACAGGGAGACAACTCATCTCCGTAAACTTGCCATATCGTTCGCCTAAATCATTCAGCAATAGAAAATTACTGGACACTTCTTTATCAAAATCCGACCAAATTATCCCATCTCTTGCAAGGATTTTTGCTTTGTGAAATTTTTTTAATTCTGCGTAAACAAATGATGAACGAACAGCAAATACCCGACCTTCAGATCCTGTGCGGTAGTCTGTATAAATAGGCAAAACCATTAGCGTTTCTATTTTACCCTCAAAACAACCAAGGATACTGCTGGCATATGTCTTTCCATTATGATGCTTAAACGCACCTCTAAATTCAAATGCTTCATCTCCCTTCCTCTCTAAATAAAAATTAGTGCTTGTAAAATCCTTTGATTGTTTGGCCACTGCAAATGCCTTCTGAACAACTCGTATCTGCTCGGCATCCAAATTTTGCTCATATCCCAGCAAAATAGCTTCTTCCAAATATTCAGCAAACTCAATTCCATATGGGTGAATACCCGCTAAAGCTTCTCGCTCTTGCACTTCACCTGTCAAATCGGTTATTTTTTGTAAAATCGCACTGTTGATCGTGCCTTCAAATTTAATAGGTCGTGTCATTTCTTTCCCCAATATTTAAGATTTTGATTTATGAAAATTAATTATCTTTGCCATAATCCCGCTAATTGCCCAGGCAGGGGCACATCTCCTAATGGATCGCTTTCATCTACGTAAGCACTCCTGCTTTGATCATATCCTTCATTATTTCCACCACTTATTTGATATGTCGGCCCTGAACTCTGTGAAGAGACTTCATGCCTTGCTATAAAATGGGTTGCTATACGGGGAGCCTGTGTATCAAATTTCATTGGCTGATGAGGTCCTCCAGAATCGGCTGGCTCTCGAGACAACATTAATACAACTGAAGACTCAGTCAGTGCTGGCTGACAATGCAGCTTTAAAAATTTTAAGCGTGAGATGTAACTACCATTCAGGTTTATTCCTTTAACCCCATCCAAAGCCAGTAACTCAGCTCTTATTCTGTTTGAAATATTCAAATCCAAGGTCTTCACTCCTCGCTCATCACGAGCCATTACTAATTCAGCAATCAAGGCCTCTGCTGCGGCTCTATTATGACGAGAACCGAATAAATAATTCCAAACCCGTTTAAAGATATTTCGAGGGGCGAGATAGTTCTTCAGCAAATCGATGGCTTTAGTAAGCTCATTTTTGTTCTGATCACGCCAGAAGCGTTTATAACGAGAAAGATCTTCTCCCGTATCTGAAGTGTATATACCCAAGCCCATTTTAATTCCTCTTTATAGCAATCGAGTCTTAGATTAACATAAGTAGATTAAAGTAATATTAAGACCATCTCTCGAAATTGAAAAATTTTGAGTTTTGAATTTTGGAGCCAGGCACCTTAACTTATTAGCGGGACGACGCTACGGGTCGTTGTTGGCCCGCGCTGCGCTTGGGGCCAACCTACAATGGGTCCAGCCTACATCTTATTTGGGAAATCAATTATGCTAAAAGTGGGATTAACAGGGGGAGTGGCATCAGGGAAATCAGCTGTTGCAGAGCTCTTTGCTAAACGAGGTGCCCCTGTCATCGACTCTGATTTATTAGCCCGATCGGTCGTAGAACCTAGCTCTCAAGCCTATAATTCTATTGTTAAGCACTTTGGTCCTCAGATATTGAATCCCAATAACTCATTGAATCGAGCTGCTTTACGACAATGGATTTTCGATCATCCTGAAGCTCGCTTATGGCTACAAAACTTGCTACACCCCCTGATCCGCAGTGAAATCAAAAAGCAGCTGGCAATACTCAGCGCCCCCTATTGCATCATCGTAATCCCCTTATTAAGTGAATCAAAAGGCATCGATTTCATCGATAGAATCTGCGTGGTGGACTGCCCCTTAGAATCCCAGCTTCAACGAATTCAAGTCCGAGACCACTCCACTCGAGAGGAGGCTTTTAAGATTATTGAAAGCCAACATAGCCGTGAACAGAGGCTTAGTATCGCCGATGATATTATTGTTAATGAGAGCGATATTAGGGCTTTGGAGGAACAGGTAGCTCATTTAGATCAGATGTATTCCAAGGCAAGAGTTGAATAGAATCCAAGCGAACGATGGGCTGCGCTATGCTTGGCGCTAACCTACACAAGATATAGCATGGAGTTGTGCACACCTTATAGGTAAACGCCACCAGGTGCACAACCACTATTAATCCTTTAAAAATCATTAGGAATCATGCTACTATTAGACTGTTTTGTATTCACCTGGATGTGATGGCAGGAGCTTATGACCACCCAGCTAATCTGTTATGAACACCCCTTAAATGAATGCATTCGAATCTGTCTGCGTTTGGAACATCTATTCTCTCAATTTCATGCCAATATTAAACGTACATCCAAACAAAGTAGCCGAACCAGTATTGCCGTATTAATAGAGATCCTTAATGTCATTGAAAGGCCTGATTTAAAATCTCGGCTGACTCAGACGCTCACTCAGAATATGGCCACCTTGAATCAACTTCAGGAATCTCCTCATATTAATCGCAAAGAATTGATGCAGATACTTTCTGAGCTTGATCCTTTGATCAATCAATTACATAGCACCCATACTAAAATAGCGGATTCTTTAAGGAACCATGAGTTTCTTAACAGCATCCGCATGCAGCTTCATAATCCAGGGGGAGCCTGTGATTTCTCACTGCCCGTTTTTGCCCTTTGGTTACGCCAAGATATTGAGCAACAACATGAACAATTGCTAAGTTGGTATGAGGAATTTAATTTATTAGAAAAAATATGTGGGATCATTTTAAAGCTGATGCGAGACAGTACGATTCCTGAAAAAATTATTGCCACTGAAGGCTTTTACCAACGAACATTAAATTCCACTCAGCCGGGCCAATTAATTCGCATTACGATACCAACAGACTTAGGTCTTTACCCTGAAGTAAGTATAGGCAAACATCGAATGTCTATTCATTTTTTGGGAATGAATTATCTAGATGGAAAGCGCGAGACTCAACCGCATCGGGATATTGAGTTTGAGTTCTGTTATTGTCGGATTTAGGGAGTGTTGGCCCGCTCTACGCTTGGGACCAACCTACAAAAGCATCAAGGATTAGAAAGCAGCAATACTTCTATAGCCTCTACAATCGGATGATTGGCTCCCGGTAATTTCAATTCCTTAAGTTCAGATAGACTCACCCATGCAAGAGGCTGAGATTCCAAACCCTGAGGTTTGCCCTCATAACGAATCACTCTCCAAGTATCCAGTTCAACTTCATAACTAGGGTAGGAATGCTTCAGTTTAATTAAAGGTTCAGCTTCTAAAACGCTAATCCCAATTTCTTCCAAGAGCTCGCGACATAAAGCCTCATAGGCATTTTCCCCAGATTCAATTTTTCCACCTGGAAACTCCCAAAGATTACCATGCTCCTGAGAAACAGAACGTAAGGCGACCAAAATTTTTTGATCTGAATTAATCAATACACCGACAGCGACTTTTAACACGAAGACCTCATGCAATTAAATCCAATTATAGTGCCTGACACCAAAATAGGTCGCCAACCTCATCACCCCAGCACTCCATGGCACTGCTTAAACTTTTTCCCAGATCCACAATGACAAAGATCATTTCGACCTATTTTTTCAGGCACATTTTCGGGCAAGCCTTCAAGTTCGGTATGATTAAACTGCATTGAAAAATTAGGAGTTTGTGGCTCTGCTGGAGCCGCTGCAAATTCAACTCGACTCAATACCGAAATCACTTCGTGCTTCACAGCATTTAGCATGCTCTTAAACAAATTAAAGGATTCTCGCTTAAATTCTTGAGCAGGATTTTTTTGCGCATATCCTCGAAGATGAATACCTTGACGCAAATGGTCCATCGCCCCCAATTGCTCCCGCCAATTACCATCCAAAACTTGCAGCATAATATTTTTTTCTAAATCGCGAATCGCAGCAGGTCCCGAATGCAATTCTTTTTCACGAAATTTTTCTTCTAATAATTCCAAGATGCAGCGATGAATAGTCTCTTCATTAAGCGAAGGATCTTCTTCCAACTTTGATTTAATATTCACTTTCAAAGAAAAATCATCGGAAAGTTTTTTCTCTAATCCATCAATATCCCACTGTTCTGCAAAACTACCCAATGGCATAAATTCTGAAACCACTTCATCCACCACTTCAGCACGCATTTCCACGATGGAATTAGCGACATCCTCAGCTTCTAAAAGCTCCAATCGTTGCTGATAAACGACTTTACGTTGATCATTCGCAACATCATCGAATTCCAATAATTGTTTTCGAATGTCGAAATTTAATCCTTCAACTCGGCGCTGTGCATTTTCTATCGCACGACTAATCCAAGGGTGCTGAATCACATCACCTTCATTAACTCCCAAGCGACGCATGATATTAGACATTCGTTCTGCAGCAAAAATTCTCAGCAAATTATCTTCGAGTGAAAGATAAAATTGGGAGGAACCTGGATCTCCTTGTCGACCGGAGCGCCCTCTTAATTGATTATCAATTCTTCGTGATTCATGCCGCTCACTACCCACAATATGTAACCCACCTGATGCGATGACTTGATCATGTCTCTTTTGCCATTCGGCTTTGACAGCCTCAATGGTTTCTGGACTTGGGTCATTTAAATCAGCAAGCTCCGCCGCGAGTGAACCCCCTAATACAATATCGGTACCTCGACCTGCCATATTCGTTGCAATCGTGA
>CAIQCE010000080.1 GCA_903870185.1 uncultured Gammaproteobacteria bacterium | reverse complement strand
GGTTGGGTGGTTTCTCAGATGGATCTCGCAGGCCTGAGTGTGGCTCAAAAACGTTCTCGCTCACGTGTCACTACGGTCGCGATCGATAGCATGTCTTTTATCTCACCGGTTAAGGTCGGTGAATTTATCTGCTGTTATGCCGAGTTAATTAAAGTAGGGCGCACCTCTATACAGATTGAAGTTTCAACATGGGCTTTGGGGGTTTTGGATGAGGCACCTCATCAGGTGACCCAAGGGCTTTTTACCTATGTAGCGATTGATGATGTGGGCCGTCCTTGGCCGGTCGATCGTTAAACTCCGCTTAGAGAGGCTGTGATTATAGCGACTTCTCTATCAGCTGCGCTTATACCACTCGCAGTGCTTAGATCATCAGTTTCATCCGTAGGATCGCCTGTTCTTGCTGTACATGAACTTCCAGGACGAGCATCCATAGCGCTTACATTGGTGCTTGTTGAACCAGCAAATAATGTAGTTCTAGGAGCGGCTGCGGCTGTTGAGGAGCCTGCTCCAGCAGCGGCCGCTGCTGGAAATCGTGATGCGGCCATAAAACTATCAGCTCTGGCAGATCTTTCGCGCTCTAGAGCTCGAATTTCTTCACGAGATTTCCCAAAGACTTCTTCTCTTTCAAATCCGTTTGAAATAGCTCTAGCTTGATATTTATCAAGACCTTCAATTTTTCTTAATGCGGTTGCTAATGTATCGCAGTTAAAAAGAGTTGAGGAATATAAGGCATCGAAATAATATTGATGATTAAACCAGGGTCGAGCTAATAGGTCATCTCGAGTTAGTCCCTCTCTTGAGTATAACTTTAATGCTTGAACTTGAGGGTCGTTCAAACCTAAAAAGGGTCGGTTTGCTAGCTCTATTCGTACAAGAGCTTCATCATAACTGTATTTATAGCGTACCCATTCAGATAATTGATCCAAATGACGTTGTGCATTGAACCAAGGTTTATTTCTAAAGTTATTTGCTGTCAACTTTCTGCCATCAAAATCAGCAGTATCAGCATATTTTGTAACAGCTTTCTTTTGAATTTCATTTAATTCAGGTGCGCTGAATAAACTTACAATAGCTCTTCTCATGGTAGACCACCTCTCTTTAAATAGGAGGGATAGCTTACAAACTTTAGCTTAAATTAATCTTAAATTGAGTAAATGATTTGAAATCATGCCGATCGGTCGGTAGATGGTCATTTTGTAGGTTGGTCCCAAGCGTAGCGTGGGCCAACAAGAACATACAGCGGGACTATATATTGTATACGTTAGCCCGCGCTGCGTTTGGGATTAACCTACATTATTAGAGAGTACCTGGGACCTATTTTTGCAGTATAACAAGATATCCCTCAACAGCTTCTCCTTGTTGAGTTCTAAGCACAGAATTAGAAAGCTCGAGCAATGAAAATTGTGAATCTCCAATTAAATCCTCTAAATATCGTTTGTGATGTGTGTAGCGTAGCGATTTTAATAATTGGTAAGGATATTCAATGCCTTTTTCCACGCTGAATATAAATAATCCTGACTGCTTAAGTGCCGAATAAGCTGATTTAAATAAAACATCAAGGGCCCCATGATAGCTAAATACATCTGAGGCTAAGATCAAATCAAAATCTTTATGTTGATCCAGATACTCTCGAATATCGGCTTCTATTAATTGATCATACAAATTTTTCTGTTCAGCAAGATCCAGCATTTTGCTAGAAAGATCAACTCCGATTAATTCAGAGGCATGTTTTTTAAGTAAGACTCCTGAAAGACCTGTTCCACAACCTAAGTCTAAAATTTTCCAAGTGGATAAAGGCAATTCAATATTGCGTGAGAGAGCTTCATACAATTGTTGAGGGACTTGGTATTTTAAATGTGTTTGAAGATGCTTGTCATAGTAAAGTGCATATTGATCAAATAAATGGGCAATATATTCCTTTGGTGCGGCATCGGGTGTTTCAGCTGATTGACTGATGCCTTGTAGTATATATTGAATCTCAGGATCTTCAGGCCGAATTCTTGCTGCTTCTTCGTAATGATGAATTGCTTCTTTATAATGACCAAATTTTAGATAAATCACCCCAAGGTTGAGGTGTGCATTAAAATGATCTTGATCGAGCTCGATCACTTTCATGAAATAATGAATGGCATCTTCATTGCGATCTAAGGCTGTGAATACAACACCTATATTGTAGTAAGTGTCTAAATTAGTTTCGATACTCAGTTGCTGTAAATAATGAGCGAGTGCCTTTTCAAGTTCTTCATTTTCGACATAGGCTGTTGCCAAATGATAATGAGCTTCAGGATGTTTAGGATTGAGTTCCAAGCAAGCCTCTAAAGATTCAATCGCGGTTTTAAATTTTCGAATC
This sequence comes from uncultured Gammaproteobacteria bacterium, assembly GCA_903870185.1. GTDB lineage: Bacteria > Pseudomonadota > Gammaproteobacteria > Coxiellales > Coxiellaceae > CAIQCE01. Next base: position 2,053 of record CAIQCE010000080.1, on the reverse strand, counting down.
GCAATCTGGCTTAGGGCTAAATCATGTAGAGCATTAGAATCACTGGGATGATGTTTCAAGTGCAATCTAAAAGCTTCGATACTTTCTGAATAATTTTTTAAATTATAATGGATCTTAGCTAGCTGTGCTGATGCTTTCGGATGGGCGGGATTCATTTCTACTAATTTTTTTAATCTAAAAATCGCCGTTTCATTATTGTTTTCGATTAAGTCTAATCGAGCGAGATTATAGGTAGCATCCATAAAATCGGGCTTAAGATTAATTGCTGTTTCATAATGTCGTCTAGCGTCTTTGTATTTTTCTTGATAATAAACGATATTGCCTAGTGTATTGTGTGCAATAGCATAATCAGGGTTTAATTGAACAGCTTGCTGGCAGGATTCTTCTGCTGCTTTATAATCTTTGAGGTTCAATAAAATAGTGGATTGATAATGATAGAGTTCTGGATTTTTAGGTTCTAATTTTAAAGCATGAAGGATGTAATGGATGGCTTCTTCTGGATGGCCGCATTGAGTGAGCAATACGGCGGATCCTTTTAAGGTAGGAAGGTGGTCGGGGGAACTCGATAATATGGCTTGGTATTTTTCCCAAGCCAAATCTAATTTCCCCGATCGGTGTTGCGATTCGGCTAGTTCAAATAATTCATCTATTGAGTTCACTGTGATTTCATTGAATCCTTAATCGCCTGACTTAATTGATATACCGCCATTGCATAAGCAATTCTGGGGTTGTAACTCATGATGGATTTGAAGTTGTTAAATGCAACCCAGTAGGTGGGTGAATTTTGACCCTCTAATTCAATTAAAGTCCCTTTAGTATTGGCATTTTCAGGTGACAAAGGTTCGATGCCATTTTTCTCTAATAAGGAAAGAGGATCTTTAAGTGTGACGTTCTTTTGCAAATATCGCTTGTAATTACTTCCTTCAATCTTTACAGGTACCGCAACAGGTGCATTCGTTTGCCATTTATTAATTTTGAAATAATTGGCAATACTTAAAATAGCATCTTCATGTCGATTACTGAGGTCGATGAAGCGGTTAGGTTCATAACCGACTGCAAAATGTCGATAGCTGCTTGGCATAAACTGAGGAATTCCAAAGGCTCCTGCATAAGAACCATTAATGCTTAAAGGTGAAACTTTTTGTTCCCGACACATAATCAAGAATTGTTCCAATTCATGCGTGAAAAATGGAGCTCGTTTGGGATAATCAAAGGCCAAAGTCGAAAGAGAATCAATGACACGAAAGTGACCTTTAAGGGTACCATAATGGGTTTCAACTCCGATGATGGCGACAATAATAGCAGGATCAACCCCGTATCGCTTTTGCGCTGTTTGCAATTCTTTTTGATGGTCTTTCCAGTACTGGACGCCACCTTCAATTCGATCAGGTGTTAAAAAATGGGCTCTATAAAGATACCAAGGTTGAGCTTCATAGGGTGTGGTCATTGCTTTGATGATGCTAGGTTGGAATTGAGCCTGTTCAAATAATTCAGTCAGAGATTTTTCATTAAAATTGTACTGCTTTACCATATGTTGAATGAAGGCTTGCATATTACTTGGTAAGGCATGAGCCAGGCTAAATGAGCAGCAGAGGGCAATGGTTAATAGAATTCGTTTAATCATAGACATAATAATTCCCTTGAGTGATCTAATCTCATTGTGAGATTAATTTTTTATGGGTGTGTACAGACATAATCATACCAAATCCTGCCATGATACTCACCATCGAAGTTCCACCGTAGCTAATTAAAGGAAGAGGAATTCCCACTACGGGTAAAATCCCAGCCACCATTCCTATATTAATGAAGACTGAAATAAAGAAGGTCAATGCTAGGCTACCAGTTAGCAATCGACAAAAGGTATTTTGTGCTTGAGAGCTAATATAAAGGCAGCGGGCTAAAATGCCTAAAAATAATAAGATTAGTGCAAGAGCTCCCATAAATCCAAATTCCTCTGCACTCACGGCAAAGATAAAATCAGTGGTATGTCGGGGTAAGAAATTTAAATGAGCTTGAGTCCCGTTCAGCCAACCTTTCCCCCAAAGTCCACCAG
>CAIQCE010000079.1 GCA_903870185.1 uncultured Gammaproteobacteria bacterium | reverse complement strand
CCTGTGGGTGATTTTCAGGAAGGGGTTTTTTCATCATTTTATCCTTCTTTTAAAGCTTGAAGCGGCATTATTTCACTTTCTAACTGCAGAATCTAGGTTCATATAGAGTAGAGGGGACATTCCCACAAAGATCCAATAGGGTACGCACATAAAGATAAGATTTCCCATCAAAAGTAGAAGAGTTTTTGATTGAAATATGGGAATATAGCCACGAAATGACAAAGTTTCCTTATGTTCAGGCAACTTATCTTTAGGTATGAAAATCAAAGTCATGATTAAGCTTATCAATCCCAAAGTGAGTAGTGTCAAAAAATTACCCTGCCAATGAAAATAAAGCGTGATATAACTTCCAGCCACAGGAGCAATAGCCACAGAGGTGTTCTTCATCCCATTCAGCATCGCCATGAAAAACTGCTGCTTCTTTATGGAATAGGAGTCAGTGAGGATTAAGAAACTAAGAATCGAAGGGGCAGACACTCCTATGCCTTGTAGAAAGCGACCGATGAGGAGTAGTTCATAGAAAGGTGCCCAGAAACAAAAAATACTGCCAATGGCAAATATCAAAAGGCTGAGTAATAGGATCGGTCTTCGACCATAGTGATCAGCTAAACTTCCAACAAAGAATAGGCCTAAGCAATAACCTAAAAAATTGATTGATAACAGCCCTTCAACCATAAAGGACGAAAGCCCGAAGTGATTTTGTAGCTCAGGGAAGCTGGGTACAAAGAGATCGAATTCCATTCCAGTTAAGATATCCATCAGAATGATTGTGAATAAAATCATGCTATTGGAAGTAGATAGTTTCGTAGGTTTCATTCTTTTGCCATTGGTTTTATATTCAATAGGTATTGTTTATTTCTTTTTGATATTTTGCAAGGATAAGTAGGCATGATACAGTTTTGTGAGGACCGAGTGTTCATAAATATTGATTTAAAAAAAGGGGATTCAACATGCGACTAAGTGCTAAGCAATGTGGTTTGTTATTTGTTTGTTCACTGATCCAAGGTGCGTTAGCTTCAGCTCAGAATGAGTCACGAGGAAGAAGCCGAGCTGATGAGAAAGCAGATCCTCTTAAGGCTAGATATTTATGTTCTTCAGGAGTTACTTGCGAATCTGTTAGGGTTACAGCTGATCGACTCTCAAAGGCTATTATTAGTTGTAACGGTATACCGGTCTCCGAGCCCTGTTCAAAGTCTGGAGATACTACTACTGAGGCTCATTGTGGTGAAGTATCGGCGCGTACTTGGGTGGAAGGATTTTATGAAACCTACTCTAATGCTGAAAATTCCAAAGCTAATGACTCTGAGGGCTCTTCAGCGTCTCAGCAAGCCCGAGGTAATTTTGCCATGGGTGGTGCTTCAGTATAGTGGGTGGGCTTTATGATAAAACTAGTAAAATATTTTTCGGCTGTTTTTTTGATTATGTGGATTGTGATTGGATGTGCTTATGCTAACGAAGGTTCTTTTGATCCTGAAGCTAGATTAAAAGAGCTGGGTATAATGCTTCCACCTACTGGGATGCCAAAAAATCATGTGGAAGCTCGGCGAGTGGGAAATATTGTGTATGTTTCAGGACAGATTCCGGCTGATAAAGAACTGAGTGGTAAAATTAGTGATGATGCTAAAGGTCTTTCGGATGCTCGTGCTGTGGGTATTGCTTTAATTGCTGCATTAAAATCAGAAATGGGTGATCTTCGTAAGGTAAAACAAATTGCAAAGGTGAATGGTTTAGCTAATACCGCCGATGGGACTCAATCTGTAAAAATTTTTGATGTGGTTT
>CAIQCE010000078.1 GCA_903870185.1 uncultured Gammaproteobacteria bacterium | reverse complement strand
TGATGAATAGAAAATAATAAAAAAATATATAATATGAGTAAATTTACAGAAGTCTCAGTTGAGACACAGAAAGTATTTGATCAAGTAATTGATGCTGCAGATATTGAACGTCTTGTTACAATAAAAATTCTTTACGTTACGAGAGATGTGGCGCAGTAAATATTACTGTTTGTGATGAATGGCTTGGGGAAAATGGACTACTTAATTTTTACAAAGATATGGGAAAAAAGCCCCAATCATTTAAGCGTATTATTTTGGGGCGATTGGATTATAGTGAAAATTTTACACCAAAAAATTGTAAATGGATGACCCTAAAAGAAGCCAATACATATGGAAGGCTCAATCGCTAGCAGAATTAAAAACTCAATGCTACAGTCACAATAAGAACACTAGACTTAGAGCCATGAAAAGAAGTATTATCTTCTTTTCATGTGTTACCTTTACTGGCTGCAGTTGCATAAGAAAACCTTAAATACTAACCTATTTACATACTAACAAAATTAGTGAAAAAATCAATCTATGAAAAATCATTTCAAACATTTTATAAAATATGGTGCCATTATTTTAATCGCAATTGGAGTGCTTTCAGCTGTGAGCATTTGTATGATTAAATTGATATTGAGTCAATACGAATTGTAATAAGTTATAATGTCAACATTGAATGCAAACTTACCTGCTTTTCTTCATTCTCGGTATAACCAAATTGGTGTTTATATAAAAAATATGGCGACGTGATGATTAATTGCCACATGTTGAAAATATTGAGTAAATTAATTTACCAGTAAAGTATTACTAAAAAAATTTAGTGTAGACTGACAATAGATTATTCAATTATTAGGTGGAGAACAATGAAAAAATTAGCAATCGCAGCAATAACTGCGGCAGTATTAAATACAACGGCAAGTGCAGAAAACTGCGCTTCAAACTTTAGTGGTTTTTATGCTGGTGTACAAGCAGGTGTGAATTACACAAAGAGTGAACTAAAAAATGTTGATACTAAAGGAACAGACAGTAATAACAAAACATCATTTACTGGTGGTTTATTTACTGGTTATGGTATGGGTATTGGCCAATCTATGTATGTTGGCGGTGAAGTTTATGGAAACCTTAACAGTAATAAGGTTTTGTGGTTGAGCCCCAATGGTCAAGCAGAAATTAAAACACAAAACAATGGCAATATTGGTGCGAAAGTTCGATTGGGTTATGTTTTTTCACCACAAACTATGATTTTCCTAGGTCTTGGACTTGAACATGCTCAATGGAAAGTAAAACTTAATCATCTAGGCAGAGTAGCGAGAAATGCGGAGAAGGAATACAAAAAAACTATTTCTAAGGTTGCTTTTGCTCCATCAATAGGTACAGAAATGTATGTGAATAAGCATATTTTTGTGCGCGGTGAATACACTTATGTTGCGCCAGTCAGCGGAACGCTAGAAGCAAAAGCAGCCAATGGTTCAAATCTAGGTGTTAAATCAACTTTTAATCAACACCGCTTTATGCTTGGTCTAGGTTACAAGTTCTAAAAGCTCTCATTAACTACAAAAAACACTTGACCAATAATAGTGTTTTTTGTAGGTTCCAAGTGACAATTATCAACCTTAATGTTACATGAATTCTCAAAGGTGGTAATTGTCAATCTTTTGGCCGCATATATATAAAGCTATTTAACATTAATAACTACGCGGTGCTAGACTAATAGCTATTAATGCTATTAAAGAAATAAATACAACTGGAGCCCATCTTATTATGTATTTTAACATCATATTCACCATGCACCATCAATAAGAAAGTTATCATCTTTCTGTTTTTCAATCTCACTCACAATCTTCAAATGCCTCTAAAATTGTCTTACCCAAAGCTTCAGCTTCACCTGGGCATGTTCTAGACTTTTCTGTAATTTGTTCAAAGCTTGAGTCTTTTTTAGAAAACAAATTAGGGATGATTTTAATAGTGGCTAATTCATCTTCAGTAGCTATATCTATTGATTTAGCCCCGTTAGCGAAACCCTTCCAAGATTTTACCCCCATAGCTTTGCACCATTCTTTTTGCCTTAAACGCCAATCGGCAGCGTCCCTGGGCTGAGGAATGTCAGTTTGAAAATCCTCCAGTGCTTTGATCACGGCAATGCCTATTTCTTGAGGAGCTGCATTTGCTTCTAAAAAACACACTTGGTGGGCAGATACACTGAATTCCTGCTCTGTGTATCCCCTAGTTTCAATTATTAAAGTGTTATCTTTTAAATATGCGCTGGCTTTTTTTTTCATAAATCCACCTAATAAATTATAATATTAAAATCAATGCCTTTGTTTTTGGCATAAGCAAACATTTCTTGCAAAAGTTTTTGTTGAGCAGAAGTACCAGAATGAGGCGTGGCAATATCTAATGCTTTTTTCTTCATATTGTCTAGGGTAATATCAAATTCACCTTGCTTTTTTCCCTTAAAATCTGCCAGCTTATCAATGTATCTTTCTAGAACACTTTTAAGTTTTTTGGGATCTTGGTAAGTCTTAGCATTCAAGTCTAGACTTTTAATGCTTGTAACTGTGCCGGTTTTTGGAACAAATTTGTCAATCACTGGAAAATTTTGCGGTAGGTTTTGCCCCAAATGCTTTTCAATAATCTCACCACGAATCGCAGGTGCTTCATTCCAAACTGGATTTTTTATTTTAAAAATGTTACCGCTTTTCTTTTTAATTTCATTAACAAATGTGTACCCCTTACTAGCTACACCATTTGCAGCAGTCGTAACAAATTTTCCAAAGGCTTTTTTTAAACAAAAACTAATGCCCTTGCCAGCCCAATGCATAGAAGCACCTTCAGCTATGTCTATGCCCAAATCAGCCATGGTCATAGCCAGGTCTACGTTAAAATCAGCTACAACTCCCTGTTCGTAAGCATTGATTGGCTTACCGGTAATCCCCTTCCACAAGGCAGCCTGAACGATTTCCCTTTGGGCTTGGTTATAATAATCCCTGGCCATATTTTCAGGTCCATAGCTAATTCTTAGCAATTCTTCCCTGGTCATATGATTTAAATTATCAAAATACTGAATTGCTTTAGCGTAGCCAAGTTTGGCAGCACTTCGACGTGGGGTTAAAATTTCAACAGATTGATGAATCCTTTGAGCTGGAATTATTATTTCAAGTGAGCGGTTTAAAGGTTGGCCAATTACTTGAGTTGGGTTTAGCAATGACTCTACTAAATTCCCTCGGCTTAACTCAGATTGATCTTTTAATTTGTCATCTAAAGCTTTTAAGATATCTTCATTAAACTCACCTAAATTATTAAGCAAACCTTGAATTTCAGAGTCCTCAAAAAAATCATCAATATCATCTCCACTAAGACCAGCTTCACCCAATGCTTCTTGCAATGCCATTGCAAGTGAACTTTTGTGAGCTTGTCCTTGGCCTAACTTCTTTAAGGCTTCCTTAATGTGATCTTTAAGCCTCTTTAAAAAATCTCGTTTATTGGCAAAGGTTGAGTTATCGTCTGTGATACCTTTTGGCCATTCAGGAGTATCAATGGTTTGCTCATGAATGGAGGTGTCACGCTTTTGAAATTTATAACCAGTTTCAGTTTTATGGGTGTCCC
>CAIQCE010000077.1 GCA_903870185.1 uncultured Gammaproteobacteria bacterium | reverse complement strand
TTTTGAGTATCAAGGCAAGCAGGTAGTAAGTCTTTCGCTAAAAGAATACCTAGGATTTCATCTCGATTGTCACCGATGACAGGGTAACGAGAATGAGCATGTTGAGTGATATGGGATAGAACATCATGAGGCTTGAGATTACCCTCGACTACAACCATATTGGCTCGGGGAATCATAATATCGCGCACTTGCATTTCTGAAACCTGCAATACGCCTTCGATCATTCTAAGGGCATCCGTACTGAAAAGCTGGCGCTCTTTGGCGTCACGCAGTAATTCTAGGAGTTCGGGGCGATCTTGAGGTTCGCGTGATAAAGCATGACTAATCCATTCAATCCAGGATTTGTGATTCTCTCCATGGTTCATCGTGTTCAATAGCCCTCATTTGATTATTTGTGAGGTATGTTAACATCAATTAGTCGACGAGTTAAGCCCTTACCATATTGATTAATTTTTTCTCGCCAATATTGGAGTTCATCAAGACAGGACTCCATATCCATTTGTACCAGTGCTCCATGCTTTAAAAGAGGCCTCCCTTTGACCCAAACATCTGTGACTTGATGGCGGCTCGTGGAGTAAACCAAGTGTGAGAAAAGATTATAAAATGGATGGCTCATATAACTATCCATTTTTATAGCGATTAAATCCGCTGATTTTCCTACTTCCAAAGAGCCTGTTTCATTTTCAATACCTAGGGCTTTAGCGCCATTAATGGTGGCCATTTCTATGGCCTGATAAGCGGGCAGAACACTGGGATCTTGTAGGGTAGCTTTTGCTATTAGGGCGGCTGTTTGGATTTCACCAAACATATCGAGATCATTATTGCTGGCCGCTCCGTCGGTTCCAAGGGCTACATTGACCCCTCTTTGTAATAGCTTTCCTATTGGTGCGAATCCGCTGGCTAATTTTAGGTTGGATTCAGGGCAATGCACTACATGCATTTCATGTTGTTTTACAAGATCCATCTCATCTTCAGTGAGTTGGGTCATGTGGACATTAATCATTCGATTGGAGAGTATTCCTAATTTTTGCAAGCGCTCTAACGGCCTCATGCCAAACTCTTTTAAGCTGCCTTCGATTTCAGATTGAGTTTCATGAACGTGCATGTGCATGGGTAAATCGTATTGCTCAGACCATTCTTTGATTTTTTTAAAGCCTCGGTCACTGACAGTATATGGGGAATGCGGGGCTAGGGTGTACTTCAATAATGGATCCTTTGGATCTGCTTTAAGAGCCTCCAGGGCTTTTTGAAAATATTCCTCTTCTGTCTTTGCCCAGCCCGTCTCAACATTAATAATAACAAGTCCGATATGAGCTCGTATACCGGCTTTTAAAGCAAGTTCAGCTGTAACTTGCGGGTAAAAATAATGATCATTAAAGCAGGTGACGCCCCCTCGAATCAACTCAGCAATAGCGAGTTGGCTGCCAATGCGAATGCTAGTTTCATTTAAAGTAGCAGCCTCTGCTGGCCAAATATGATTTTGAAGCCATTCTATTAGAGGAAGATCATCTGCTAGTCCTCTAAATAAGTTCATCGAGCAGTGGGTGTGAGCATTAATTAAACCGGGCATAAGCACATGTTGGTCTAGATGAATATGTTCTTTTGGTTCGTAAAGTTTAAGGGCTTCTTCAGTTTTTAGGATCGCTTCTATTTTCCCATTATGTATCGCAATGGAGTGGGATTCTAAAACCTCTGCTTGTGGTCGGACCGGGACGATCCAGGGGGCTGAAATTAATTGTTCAATAGGTTTCACAGAGCTGCTCTTTGATGACTTAGACTAATCATAGTATCGAAAAATAGCCTCTAGTAAAGTTTTTCCTGAAACCCTTGTTTAGTGCAGCATAAGCGCAGTGTGGCCTACCTATTTCTACATTAATGTGTTAAGATCATGCCCACAATATTTCCTGTAAATTCAAGGGCTACCATGACCGATTTAGCGAAAGAAATTATTCCGATTACCATTGAAGCTGAAGTCAAGCAATCCTATTTAGATTATGCCATGAGTGTCATTATCGGGAGAGCTTTGCCAGATGTTCGAGATGGATTAAAGCCGGTTCACCGACGAGTGTTGTTTGCCATGCATGAGCTTGGGAATGACTGGAATAAACCTCATAAAAAATCGGCTCGTATCGTCGGTGACGTGATCGGTAAATATCACCCTCATGGAGATACCGCGGTCTACGATACGATTGTTAGAATGGCTCAGCCTTTTAGCATGCGCTATATGCTGGTTGATGGCCAAGGTAACTTTGGATCTGTCGATGGCGACTCACCAGCTGCGATGCGTTATACCGAAATCAGAATGTCTCGATTTGCTCACTATCTATTGGCAGATCTGGATAAAGAAACCGTCGACTTCAGCCCCAACTACGATGAAACCGAATTCATCCCACTCGTGCTACCGACACGAATCCCAAGTCTATTAGTGAATGGCTCTTCTGGTATTGCAGTCGGTATGGCGACAAATATCCCGCCTCATAATCTTAATGAGGTAATTGATGCAACCTTAGCCTTGATCGATAAGGCTGATATCACGATTCCTGAGCTGATGCAGTATATTCCAGGCCCTGATTTCCCGACAGCCGCTATTATCAATGGAAGAGCTGGGATTGCAGAAGCTTATAAAACGGGTCGAGGCCGAGTGGTATTAAGAGCCAAGACTGAAATTGAGCATGATGAAGATTCAGGTAAATCGACGATTCTAGTTCATGAATTGCCTTATCAAGTGAATAAGGCTCGATTACTTGAAAAGATTGGTGAGCTTGTTAAAGAAAAGAAAATAGAAGGTATTACCGCTCTCCGAGATGAGTCGGATAAAGATGGTCTCAGAATGGTGATTGAGCTTCGCCGAGGTGAGCAGCCAGAGGTTGTTTTGAATAATCTCTATACGCAGACTCAGTTGCAAACTGTATTTGGAATTAATGTAGTTGCTTTGGATAATGGGCAGCCTAAGATTTTAAACCTGAAGCAATTGTTAGAAGCCTTCTTGAAGCATCGACGAGAAGTGGTGACCCGAAGGACAGTCTATGAGCTACGCAAGGCAAGAGAGCGTGCTCATCTCTTAGAGGGATTGGCAATTGCATTAGCTAATATCGATCCTGTCATCGCCACTATTAAAGCGGCTAAAACACCCGCTGAAGCAAAAGAGCAATTATTAGCTAAGATTTGGGATCAAGGATCAGTCGCCGATCTTTTGGCTAAAGTGAATGTTAAATTAACTCGAATGGATGAGCTTTCGGATGAGTATGGCTTGCTTGAGGTAGGTTATCGATTATCTCCTTTTCAAGCACAGGCTATATTGGAATTACGCTTGCATCGATTAACAGGCCTCGAGGTCAATAAAATTAACTCAGAATACAATGAGTTAGTGGTTATAATGAATCAATTAATTGAGATTCTATCTAATCCTGATAGATTACATGAGGTCATCCGAGCAGAGCTTTTAGAAGTGAAGCGAGAGTTTGGAGATGCACGTAGAACAGAAATCATCGATGCTTTAGCCGATTTAAATCATGAAGATCTGATTAATGAAGAAGATAGAGTCGTTACTCTATCTCGTGAGGGTTATATTAAGTCACAATCTTTGGATAGTTATCAAGCCCAGCGTCGAGGAGGACGAGGTAAGATGGCGACGACAGTGAAAGAAGAAGATGTGGTCAGCAAGCTCTTAATTGCACATACCCATGATTATATCCTCTGCTTCTCTACGCAAGGTAAAGTTTACTGGATGAAGACTTATCAAGTGCCATTGGCCGGACGTTCTTCTAGAGGAAGGCCTTTGGTTAATTTATTGCCGTTAGAAGAAAATGAAGTGATCACTGCCATTCTTCCGGTTACAGCCTTTAGTCCAGATCATTATGTCTTGATGGCGACTCGTCAAGGTACTGTGAAAAAAGTTCCATTAACTGAGTTCTCTCGTCCACGAGCCAATGGAATTATCGCATTGGATCTTTCAGAGGGGGATCAGCTAGTCGGTGTTAGTCTGACTGATGGCGAGCGAGAAGTCATGTTATTGACTGATGCAGGTAAAGCTATTCGTGTTCATGAACGCGAAATTAGAGCCATGGGTCGAACGGCACATGGGGTTCGAGGCATTCGCCTACAGAAGGATCAAAACTTAATCGCTTTGATTGTTGTTCAACCGGGTGCAACTTTGTTGACAGCCACCGAAAATGGTTATGGCCAACGTACAGATTTGGAAGATTATCGACCTATCGGCCGAGGTGGTCAGGGTGTGATTGCTATTCAAGTCAATGAGCGTAACGGTAAAGTGATCAGCGCAGCTCAAGTAGTAGATGGAGATGAGGCCTTATTGATCAGTGACCGAGGTACTTTGGTTCGTATCAGAGTATCGGATATCTCTGTGATTGGTAGAAATACACAGGGTGTTCGTTTAATCAATTTGATTACAGGGGAGCATTTGGTTGGTTTAGAGCGAGTTGAGATGTTATCGGGAGAGGGCGAAGTCGCTGATATAGATTCCGAAACAGATACTGATTCTGAGCCAGAAGAGGACATTGAGAGCGATTCAACAACGGATTAACTATGAGTATTTTTAATTTTTCATCAGGACCCGCTATATTGCCTCAGCCTGTTTTGAAGCAAGTGCAGGCTGAGCTTTTGGATTGGAAAGGATCTGGAATCTCAATGTTGGAGATTCATCATAGAAGTGCTGAGTTTATGGCTCTGGCCCAAGAGATTACGCAAAACTTTAGATCAATTCTGCAAGTTCCTGATAATTATAAAATTCTATTTATGCAGGGTGGGGGTCGTGGACAGTTTGCCATGGTCCCACTTAATCTTTTAGGTGATCGGCATAAAGCAGCTTATGCGGTTACTGGTCTTTGGTCTCAATTAGCTCAACAAGAAGCTCAGCGATATTGTCGTGCGGAAGTTGTGACGGATTCCTTAGGGTCTGATTTTACTCGAATTGAGCCTCCAGAAGATTGGGCCTATGATTCTGATTCTGCTTATCTTCACTATACGGATAATGAAACAGCTCATGGATTAGAGTTTCCAGAACCTCCACTAGTTGATGAAAATCAGCTTCTAGTCTCTGATATGTCCTCAAATATTTTATCGAAGTCCATTGATTGGGAGCGCTATGGTTTAGTTTATGCCTGTGCTCAAAAAAATATGGGCCCAGCTGGTATTACAGTGGTTGTGGTTCGTGAAGATTTATTGGATCAGGCTTTGTCTATCACGCCTTCGATGTATCATTACCAATCATATGCTCGACAAAATTCTTTGCAGAATACCCCTCCTTGTTTTATTTGGTACGTGGTTGGATTGGTTTTAGATTGGATCAAAGCTGAGGGTGGGGTCGCTGAAATGGAGCGTCGAAGCATTGAGCGCTCTCAAAAACTCTATCAATTCATCGATCAAAGTGATTTATTTTATAATTCAGTTGAAGTTCAATTTCGCTCTCGAATGAACGTGGTCTTTCATTTGAGGGATGAATCATTGAACTCATCCTTTGTAGAAAAAAGCAAAGAAGCAGGATTGCTTTATCTTAAAGGACATTCTGCTGTAGGTGGAATGAGAGTAGGGCTCTATAATCCCATGCCTTTGGCTGGGGTGGATGCTTTGATAAATTTCATGAAAGACTTTCAAAAAACCTCTTAATTAGTTGAAAATAAGTGAAAATATGAGCTTTACTATCCCCGTAATTACTATCGATGGTTCCAGTGGCTGTGGAAAAGGTACGATTAGCCAACGCCTGGCTCAACATCTGTCTTGGAATTATTTAGACAGTGGGGCACTTTATCGAGTGCCCGGTTGGGCAATACTCCAAGGCGGTATGGATATCGAAAAAGAAGAGGCTAAATTACCTGATTTTATTAAGGGATTGGATATCAAGTTTCTTCAAGATGCCTCTTTGAGCTATCGAGTGTTTTGTAACCAGCTCGATGTCACCGATGCGATTCGCTCTGAAGCTTGTGGTTCTATGGCCTCTAAGATCGGTGCAGTCAAAGAGGTTCGTGAGTGCTTGATAGAAAGACAACGTGACTTTCGTCAGCTACCGGGGTTAGTGACAGATGGGAGGGATATGGGAACAGTGATTTTCCCTGATTCCACCCTGAAGTTTTATCTGACAGCAAGCCTTGAGGAACGGGCTAATCGCCGATATAAACAGTTGAAAGTATTGGGGATCGATGTTAGTCTGCGCGAGATTCAGAAGGACCTCAGTGTTCGTGATGAGCGCGATAGTAATCGTGTCGTGGCGCCACTTAAGTTGACTTCGGATATGGTGATGGTTGATACAACAGGACTAACCATAGATGAGGTCTTTGAAATTGTTTTGAAGTCGGTACGCTCCAGGGGCTTTTAGCTTAAAGGCTAAAAGTAGTATTAAACAACCCATGTTTGTTTTGAACATGGCATTAAACCAAAGTGTTAGGAATTTATTATGAGTCATCAAAATGAGAGTTTTGCGCAGTTATTTGAAGAAAGTTTAGCTAAGACCAATTTAGCCCAAGGATCAGTCGTTAAAGCCACCGTGATCGATATCAGACATGATCGAATCACTGTCAATGCTGGTTTGAAATCCGATGCGTTGATCCCTGCAATTGAATTTAGAAATGAAAATATCCAAATCGGCGATTTAGTCGATGTCGTGGTTGAGACAGTTGAAAACGGTTTCGGTGAAACTCGCTTATCACGTGAAAAAGCAAAACGAGCCCAAGCATGGATTAAATTAGAAAAATCTCTGAATGATGGCGAAATCGTCATGGGTCGAGTCGTTGAAAGAGTGAAGGGTGGTTTCACCGTCGATTTAGATGGTGTGCATGCCTTCCTACCCGGTTCTTTGGTTGATGTGAAACCGGTTCGTGATCCTGGCAATATTGAAGGTAAAGATTTTGAATTTAAGATCATTAAGATGGATCAAAAACGTAACAACGTGGTTGTATCTCGTCGCTTAGTGATGGAACAAGAAGATAGCGCAGGTCGACAAGCGCGTCTTGATGAATTGCATGAAGGTCAAGAAATCAAAGGTATCGTTAAGAATATTACTGATTATGGCGCATTTGTGGATTTGGGCGGAGTCGATGGTTTGTTGCATATCACCGATATTTCTTACAAACGAGTGAAGCATCCTTCAGAAGTCTTGAATGTGGGTGATGAGCTAATGGTTAAGATCTTGAAGTTCGATCGAGAAAAAAATCGAGTTTCCTTGGGTATGAAGCAAATGGGAGAAGATCCATGGTTGAATATCGCACGTCGTTATCCGACAGGCACTCGAGTCTTTGGTCGAATTACTAATATCACTGATTACGGTTGCTTTGTTGAATTAGAAGAAGGCGTAGAAGGTTTAGTTCATATGTCTGAAATGGATTGGACTAATAAAAACGTTCATCCAGGAAAGATTGTGAAGCCTTCTGATGAAGTTGAAGTTGTAGTCTTGGATATCAATGAAGAACGTAGAAGAATTTCATTGGGCATAAAACAATGTAAAGCCAATCCATGGCAAGAGTTCTCTAGCAAGCATAATGTGGGTGATAAAATCAGCGGTAAGATTCGCTCGATCACTGACTTTGGCATGTTTGTTGGATTGGATGGTGATATTGATGGCTTGATTCATCTTTCAGATATTTCTTGGACAGAAACCGGCGAAGCGGCTGTTAAGAAATTCAAGAAAGGTGATGATCTCGAAGCTGTGATACTAGCTATCGATCCTGAGAGAGAGCGTATTTCTTTGGGAGTGAAGCAGCTTGAAGCTAATCCTGCTGGTGAGGGTGGTAGTGAATCAACTGTTGCAGAGGCAGATGTTAAGAAATCTGCTAAAGCCGCGCCCGCTAAACCAGCCGTTGAGATGCCTACTAAGGCAACTCTAGGAGATTTGCTGAAAGAGCAAATGCAAAACAAAGAGTAACTTCTAAGTTTGTTTAGGTTAATCCTAGGCTCTAAGTGCAGAATCTAGGATATTAACGCCCTGTTTATAGCAGGGCGTTTTTTCTCAGGGATTCTTATTATGAAATACTTTGGATATGTACTTTGGGTGTTGCTCATTCTCTTGGTGACGAGTTTTTCAAGTTTGAACTCTCATCTAGTTGAATTAAATTATTATTTAGGTTCAGCTTCATTCTCTTTGTCATTGTTATTACTCATTTCACTCAGTATCGGTCTTTTTCTTGGAGTGTTAATGATGCTGCCAACGGTAGTTCGAGGAAAATACAGAAAACGAAAATTACATCAGCTTTTAAAGCAAAATGAAGCTGAGATTCGAAATTTAAGAACTTTCCCATTTAAGGACGATCATTAGAAATGCAAGGTTTATGGCTGCTGATATTACCCGTTGCCGCCACTTGTGGATGGTTTGCAGGTAGAAATTCTAAACCTAAAGACTTTGATGAGATGCCTCTTGTTTCCAATTTAAACCTTCATCAGGATTATTATGCAGGCTTAAATTATTTGATCAATGAACAACCTGATAAAGCCGTCGATGTTTTTATAAAATTGCTAGAAGCTGATAGTGATACAGTGGAAACTCACTTGGCGTTGGGTAGTTTGTTCAGGCGCCGAGGTGAGGTTGATAGGGCGATTCGTGTTCACCAAAATTTGATTGCTCGTCCACAACTTTCGCCCGTCTATAGACTTCAAGCACTATTGGCTTTGGCTCAGGATTACCTCAGAGCGGGTGTATTAGACAGAGCTGAGCGCTTATTTAGGGATTTGTCAAAGCATTCTGAATATCAACTTCAAAGTCTCTATTATCTCTTGAAAATTTACCAGCAAGAGAAAGAATGGTCTAAGTCAATTGAAGTGGCTGAAGAGCTGCAATCTTTAGATGAAAAATCCATTGCATCTGTGATAGCGCAATTTAATTGTGAGTTGGCTGAAAAATCTGTGCAGCATTCAAAATGGGAAGCGGCTGAAATTTATTTGAAGAATGCACTCTCAGCGGATAAAAATTGTGTCCGTGCAACATTAATAAAAGCAAAAATAGCTAGAAACCTAGGAAAATATCAAGAAGCCATACGGTTATATCAGCGAATAAAAAAGCAAGATTTGGCATTTTTAAGTGAAACTGTTTCTCCCATGATTGAATGTTATTCTAGTATGAATAATATTCCAGAAATGGTGAAGTATTTTTCTGAAACCATTCGTCAGTATCCTGATATTATTTCAAGTTTAGCAGCTTCCCATTATTTTGATTATCAGTTTTCAGCTGAAGATGATTTGAATGCTTTGCTGGTACAATTGAAATCAAGACCATCTTTGCAAGCCCTGCATTATTTGCTTAATGTTTATGCCAGTCAAAATTCAAATCAGCATAATGTTCCCCTGAAAGATTTTGAAGAAATGGTTTCTAAAATGCTTTCTCATAAGCATAGTTATCGTTGTGTTTACTGCGGGCTTGTTGGGAAAATGTTGCATTGGCTATGTCCAGGATGTGAACATTGGGGAACTGTTAAGCCATTGATAACGGAGTTAGATTAGTGTCAAAATCCAGTGATGCCTCTAAGGTAGAAAAAAAGCTGCTTCATTACACCAATAAAGCCGTAGATGATTTTAAAATGATCTCTAAGGGGGATCGTGTCATGGTTTGTTTGTCGGGTGGAAAAGATTCATATACGATGGTGAAATTGCTGAATATGATGAGAACGGCTTCTAATTACAAATTTGAGATTTTAGCATTTACACTCGATCAGGCTCAACCTGGTTGGAATGATGCCGGAATGCGTGCATGGTTGGAAGCACGAAAAATTCCATATGAAATTCTAAGGCAAGACACCTATAGCATTGTTAAAGAAAAGATACCTGAAGGTAAAACCTATTGCTCCTTATGTTCTCGATTGCGCCGAGGTAATATTTATACCTATGCAGAAGAAAATGGCTTTAATAAAATTGCATTAGGTCATCACCGTGATGATTTAATTCGAACTTTATTTATGTCGATTTTATATAGCGGTCAAATTCAATCGATGCCACCAAAATTATTGACCGATAATAAAAAACATATTGTGATTCGCCCATTGGCTTATTGCCAAGAAGAAGACATAAAGGAATATGCAGCTGAACAACAGTATCCAATTATTCCTTGTAATCTTTGTGGCTCACAAGAAAATTTAATGCGAGTTCGAGTCAAGCGATTAATCGATGAATTAGCCGAAGAAAATCCCAAAATCCCAAGCAATATCCTGCATGCACTTCAAAGTGTAAAGCCTAGTCAGTTGATGGATAAATCTCTGTGGGATTTTAAAAATTTAAAATCAGATGATACTAATATAAATACAAATAGTGAGGATTATCGATGAGAACTGGTGATATCAATATAATTGATCAATATATTCTCTCAGGGAAAAAAGCAATGCAGTCGGGTTTTTCTAATCCTGATTTAGTACGTCAATTTGACTTGGCAGAAGTAAATTTTAATACGCTTATGCCCAAATTTGTTCCTGGTAAAGTAATTCATGTATTAATGACTTCATATAGTTTTTTATTTAAAATATATGATATTCGAAGTAGTAAGTCATCTCGTCTTATTGCCTTGAATGACTTTTTGGGTGTAATGGATAGTCTTTCAAGTTTCTATTTTATCCAATTACAAATCGATACAAATGATTATTTGGAAATATTAATTGCTTGTGCTCGGTCACTTGTAAAAGACCAAGAGAATAAAGATAAAGCTAGAGAAATAGTAGTTAAAATCGCTCGCAGTTCTTTTATTCCATTGAGCACTCGTCTCGAATTCATTGCGAAGGTTCGTGTAAGGGCTGGGATTTCGATAGATTTGACACACTGTGTAAATGGGAGGCTCGAAGATGCTCTGAAGGTGGCAAGACGGTTAAGATTAAAGCCTCACCATAAGATTTTAGCCCAGTATTTAGTTAGAAAATCGAGTCAAGTATTATCCTGGTTTACTGATTTTGAGAAATCAACGCTTTCAGCTTTAAGAGAAAAAAACATACCCGTGATTTCAGGCTCTACCAATTCGGCTGTTTCACTCCTGAAAAATGCAGTTCTTCCTCAATTATTTTCTCAGCCAAGTGCTTCATTGAATGATAGTCATTATGATGCAAAAACCTATGGTTTAGCATGGTCGAGTTTAATAATTGATAGATCAGTAATAAATAATATTAAAACTGATTTAGAAGGTGCCTATACTTGGCTTCTTGTTTCACATTTTTTTTTCCGTTTAATGCTGAAATTTAGATTAGAGCTTAATAGAAGACATCATCCTTCTAATGGAGAGCCTTATTGTTATTTTACTAGTGATACCTTTGGTCCACTGATGCCTATGCTTTTCCATGTGGCTGCATTCGATCAGAAACTCATTGAATACTTTAATCAGTATGAAGTTTTCGATACTGCGTTTGGTTTGAATTTGATTACTGAAGAAGATAAGGCGCTAATTGCAAGTATGGTCTTAAATAATACTCCTCCTCATCTTTTAACAATGGGTGGTTTAATGAGGCAAGATTTACCTATGGATGCTGGGGTTGTTTCTGAAGTTCCTGCTGTTGAGCTCAATGAAGTTAATAGATTATCAGTTCAATTTTTAAATTTAATTAATAGCAATTTTAATCCTTCTGCACATGGGGCATTTGAAACCACTTTAACTGATATTATGCTATTATCTTCTAAAAGAAAATATTCAAATGAAGCACAGTTATTGTTTCAATTTTATAATTTTTTAGCCCAGGTTAAAGGGCCACTTTCAGAGGATTTTTTAAGACGTCGAAATTTATTTGATTCGGTTGAAGGTAGAATCATTGAATTTAATAGGCTCTATTTCTCACGTATGATTGATCCTATTTTGTATCTTTATATCTTCCATGCTTATGTGAAATTTATAGCGGCTCATATTAATGTAAGATCAGCAAAGATTCTGCTTGAAGAATTTACGAGATCTCCCTATTACATATATTTAAAGAATGACGATTCTACTAAAGGTTTAATTAAAGATTTGTATGTGATTATTTCGCCTGAAGTTGATTTTTCAAAGTCACAAGATAAACTTTTAACTAATCTTAATGCTTTAAAGAATAGAGTGCTTGATTCATCC
>CAIQCE010000076.1 GCA_903870185.1 uncultured Gammaproteobacteria bacterium | reverse complement strand
TCAGTTATAATTCGGACTTATTATTTTAAAATTAGGGTGTTGAATATGTCTGAAGTCTCGGTAGAAAATGAATTAGCTCAAAATTTATTAAAAGATCGAAAAAAAGATCGCCGATGGAGAAATATTCGGTTCTTCATGGTGGTTGCACTTTTGGGATTTTACACCTTCTTTTTGAACTATCACCCCAAGATAAATGATCATTTTAATAAAACTAAAGGCTATGTATCGCTAGTCACTATGTATGGCCCTATCATGTCGGATAAACCTTTTTCAGCCGACCAAGTAATACCTGAGTTACGTGCAGCTTTTTCAGATAAAGAATCTAAGGGGGTTGTACTTCGAATTGACTCCCCCGGTGGAAGCCCTGTTCAAGCCTCCATCATTCACGACAAAATTCTTCAGCTAAAGAAAAAATACCATAAGCGAGTAATCGTAATGGGTGAAGATGCCTTAGCTTCCGGCGCTTATTTAATCGCCACAGCTGCTGATAAAATTTATGTGAATCGAGACACCGTCACTGGCTCCATCGGCGTCATAATGAGTAGCTTTGGTTTCAATGAAGCGATTCAAAAAATTGGAGTGACTCGAAGAGTATTCACAGCCGGCAATCACAAGGCTCGACTGGATCCCTTTGAGCCTCTAGATGATCAAGATGTGCAAAAAATCAAAACGGTATTGGATGACGTACATCAAAACTTTATCAATGATGTTCTTGAAGGCCGCAATGGAAAATTAAAAGGTGATCAATCTGAGTTATTCTCAGGCGATTTCTGGACAGGTGATAAAGCGGCCCTACTCGGCATAGTCGATGGAACAGGCAATCTTTGGACGGTGATGGAATCTGAATTTAAAACCAATCAATATCGTGATTACACAACCCGACCTAATTTAGTTGAGGTTTTTATGAAAAATATCAGCACCTCTTTAAATGTTCATTTAGGCATGAGTCACAACTCACCCATTCGTGAACAAGCATTCTAGGTTACGATGGCAACTTATATCATTGGTGATGTCCAGGGATGTTATGATGAGCTTCAACTTCTGTTGAAGCTCATTAATTTTGACCCTGAAACTGATCGATTAGGATTCACCGGTGATCTCGTCAACCGTGGTCATGGCTCCCTCGCTGTTTTGAGATTAGTGAAATCGCTGAAAGATCCCATCATTGTATTGGGCAATCATGACCTTTATCTTTTAGCGCTTGGTTACGACTTGGTTCAATTTAATAGCCCACATACTCTACATGATGTATTAAATGCAGAAGATAAATTAGAACTACTCGATTGGTTACGCCAACAACCTTTGGTCTATCAGGATACAGAACTTAATTATTTACTGAGCCACGCGGGATTCCCCCCTTATTGGGAATTATCTGAAGCAATCAGCTATGCTTCAGAAGTAGAAGCGGAATTAAGAAGTGACAATTTTGCTGAATTAATTCGTAACATGCTCGGCAATACGCCCGCCTGCTGGGATTACAAATTAACTAACTATCCGAGATTACGCTTCATCATCAACAGCTTTACTCGAATGCGTTTATGCACCCTAAGTGGTTGCCTAGATTTTAGATCGAAAGGATTGACTAGTGAAAGCTCAGCCGCCTATAAACCATGGTTTAAATTGGTCAAACCCGCTCAATATAATCAGATGGATTTGCTATTTGGACACTGGGCTGCCTTACAAGGAAACACCCAGGATACCCCTCATATTTATGCACTAGACACCGGCTGCGCCTGGGGGAATTCTCTTACTGCTCTTCGAATAGAAGACAAAAAACGATTCAGTGTGCCAGCGATTAAATAAACAGAAAATAAGATGTAGGTTGGGTTGAGCGTAGCCCAACCTATTCAAACTTCAAATTATTTTGTTGGGCTTCGCCCCTAACGGGGCTCAACCCAACCTACAGCGGTAACTTCTTCACAACCAATAAACAAAAATAAACAACCCCAACCATACGACATCCACAAAGTGCCAATACCAAAAAACCCCTTCAAATGAAAAATG
>CAIQCE010000075.1 GCA_903870185.1 uncultured Gammaproteobacteria bacterium | reverse complement strand
TAAAATCCAGTCAGGATCAATTATTGTTTTAATACCTCTATTCGAGTGATTGAATTAGGCAGCCTTATCCCATTTCTGAAAAAATACCCCTTTAATTTAAATAATGGATATAAAGCAATGAAAACTCATTTTATGAGTATTTTAATTTGGTGCTTGATTGACAAAACCTGGGGTTTATCACTTCGCCTTTATTCTGCCCTACTCGATATTATCCCGCTTTCATTAAAATCAATGAAAGTCAGTAATTGGGTTACCACCCATTCGTTAACTCTACCACTATTAATCGATCAAAATCTCTCAGTAAAGTCTGCTATAAAATCTTCAGAACAAGCCATTGTGCATCGATGGGGAAAAGAAGCTCGTTGGTCACCTGTAATTATTTCCTTTGTTATTTACGCTTATCTTATAACCTCAATACCTTTTTTGATCGGGCTTCTATTCGGTCAGTTTACTTTCATTCTGGTAGGCTTTGGCATCAGCTTGATAGGATATTATTCAATCGCACTGATTGGAACTAGTCTAAGTGTTATTTCACTCGCCTTGCTTTATTTATCTGTATTTGAAAATAAAAATGACTATGAAGATTTAGGAATACTCGACAATACCTTATTAAGCAAATCAGAATCTTCTGAATTATAGTGATCCTCTTCTGGCCAACGCTTTAGCCAGGTAAATTGCCGCTTAGCCAATTGACGAGTCGCAATGATTGATTTTTCTCGCATGCTTTCATAATCCATCTCGCCCTCTAGATATTGCCAAGCTTGTCGATAGCCTACCGTTCTAATCGAAGGCATCGAGGCATTTAAATTTCCTCGACCATACAAACACTGAACCTCATTCAAGAAACCCTTTTCTAACATTTGATCAAACCGAAGTGCAATTTTTTGATGTAAAGATGCTCTATCAGGTGGCATCAGCACAACATTCACAAACTGACAATCTATATTTGAATTTCCTTGAGCTTGAAGATGCTCTGTCAATGTTTTTCCAGTATTCAAATAAAGCTCTAAAGCCCTTTGAATTCGCTGGGAATCGTTAGGATTGATTCGATTAGCTGAAACAGGGTCAACAGATTCTAATCGTTGATGAAGAGCAGCCCAGCCAATTTCTTTTGCTTCTAAATCTAAGGACTCTCGAAGGACTAAATCTGATTGAGGTAATTCAGAAATACCTTTCTGCAGCGCCCAAAAATATAACATTGTACCACCCACCAAGAATGGGATTGCATTTCGACTTTTAATTTCATCAATAAGTCTAATAGCATCTTGAACAAATTTACCAACTGAATAAGCCTCTGAAGGATCACAAATATCGATTAAATGATGAGGCACGCGCTTCAATATTTCAGCTTCTGGCTTTGCTGTTCCTATATCCATACCTTTGTAAACTAGGGCTGAATCCACACTAATGATTTCAACCGATAATCTCTCAGCAATATCCACTGCCAGTTGAGTTTTCCCACTCGCTGTAGGACCCATAATACAGATCGTTGGAAATTCACTCATTGTGATTTTACCGACCTCTTAAGAAAAATTTATCAAGCTCAGCTGCAGAAAGTTGAACCCAAGTAGGACGACCATGATTACATAGACCCCCATGCTCAGTCTGCTCCATAGATCTTAATAGCGCATTCATCTCATCTAAACTTAATCGATGATGAGCTCTGACAGCAGCATGACAGGCTATCGTCCCTAATTTTTTATTAAATTCTTCCTCCAAGCGAGCCGAGTGTTCATGATCCTTAAAATCTGCTAATACTTCGTGTATTAATCGGGCTATATCTGCTGATTTTAAGAGCGTAGGAATGCTTCGGATGGCAATTGACTCAGGCCCAATTAGCTCGATGGATAATCCCAAACCCTCAAAAAATTTCATTTGCTCCTCCAAAATATTCATTTCAGATTGAGTTAAATGAATGGCAATCGGTAATAATAAAGTTTCTACTCTCAGTTTTTCCGCAGCATGTTCTTTCT
>CAIQCE010000074.1 GCA_903870185.1 uncultured Gammaproteobacteria bacterium | reverse complement strand
TTTTTGATTCGAGTGAAACGGAATTGTTTCACCGCATAAACTATATAGAAAAAAAAAGCCAGCGTAAACGCTGGCTTACCGGTTTAAGGTCTGCGACATGCCCTTCGCTATTAACAAAGGCTTCCTACTACTGTTTCCTTGAGCAACAGCTGCTCAATAGTGGGCTTAAATTTCCATAATGTCTTACGGTATTGAAAGAAAGACTAGCATAGCGATTTCACAAGAGCTAGCACAAAAAACACATTTTAATTTGTTTGCTTAAGATTAAAACAACTTGAGTAAAATTAAAACAGAGCTGAAAATTATGCAGAATTTATTAAGAACTTATACACAGCTAAGTCACAAGTTTATTATTTTTGAATTTTTTTATCGATCGCAGAAAGGACGCCTCTTAAAATATTTATCTCAACTTTTGTTAAGAGCGATCGATTAAATAAACGGTGTAAGCGACGCATTAACTGTCGTGGTTGCTTGGGATCCAAATACTCAAGAGCCATCAGAGTTTCTTCTAAATGCTGATAGAAGCTAGAAACCTCTTCGTGTGAAGCTAGAGGATCTTGCTTTTTTTTCTCAAGAGTGTCCGTTGAGCATGAAGCAACGTACAACTCATAGGTAATGACCTGAACAGCAGCCGCCAAATTCAAAGAACTAAAATTGGGATTAACGGGAATATGAATTTGAAAATGACTCTGCATCAAGTCTTCATTGGATAAACCACTCCGTTCATTTCCAAATAGGATGGCAATTGAACCCGAAGAGGTGGAACTCATTATAGAGGCAGCCTCCCTAGGATCACAATGGGGCCATTCTAAAGATCGGCTCCTAGCACTCGCAGCAAAAACCAGTTGGCAGTCCGCGATAGCTTCAGACAAGCTCTGACAAACGACGACCTGTTCTAAAAGATCATCTGCGCCAACGGCTCGAGCCGTGGCTTCTGGATTGGGGAAATTTTCAGGGTTGACGAGATAAAGGTGCCGAAGACCCATGGTTTTCATGGCACGGGCTGTGGCTCCAATATTACCGGGATGACTGGTCTCGACCAGTACGATTCTTATATTCTCTAACAATTTCTAAACATTCCCTAGGTCTTGGGGTCAATAACTGGTGAGGCTTCTGTAGGAAGAGGCTCTGTTGGGGGAGGTGGAAGAGCTTCTTTAGAAGCTTCAACCTGGGATTCAGCCTTTACCTCAGGATCTTGGCCTGGTTCAACTGGCTGTTCTGGGGGTGATTCAGGGGAATAAACGGGCTCGATGGCTGACTCATCTGAGTTTTCTTCTTGAAGACGAACCAACGGGGCGACAGTCTCATTGAACACCTCAAGCGCCTGATGGAGCTTCAGGTCTAAATTAATAGACTCCTCAGACATGGTTTTATTAACTTCATCGTTCAATGGTTCATTCCCGCGATATATATAGTATGGGTAACTATAGACTATCTTTGCTAAATTGCCAGGCAAGTATCTTACGGATAATGCTCGAAAATTCAAGAGGCCCAATATTCCCGTTCTTTCTGAGAGCAAAGGGTGGCAGGTGCTCTCCATAATGTATGGTTGGCCCCAAGCGCAGCACACTAGTGTCCGGGAAAAATTAGTCATAGGAGGCTCCTGCTTTAAGAAGTTGATTTTTCCCTTTGCCAGCATCCTTTAGTATCCTATAAAGGGTAGTCCTTTCATAAAGCTTTAAACAAATCATAATCCTTATCTTTTGG
>CAIQCE010000073.1 GCA_903870185.1 uncultured Gammaproteobacteria bacterium | reverse complement strand
CCCGCCTTTTGCATTTTTGGATGACCCATTAAGCAAGACAAACAACTAGATGCTACAACGCGTTGCGTTAACTAATCGCGGGTCAAATTTGAATGCAAATTTCTTGGTAAATTGGCTCAATCCAGAATGCAAATTAACACAAGAATTAGTTTTCCCACTATAGTAGGAATTAATACTAATAAATAGCAGGTTATTGAAATGACATATAAATGCTCGCAATATAGGCTCGAATTTGGCCATGAAGACAAACATTTCCATCTAACAGCGCTGAATACATGATGAAAAAGGTCTACTTAACTGCTGGGTTGCTTGCAATATCCATTCTTACTACCGGTTGCATGCCGACTGGATACGAGAGGGAGAATAATATGGGGGCATTCTCATTCATGCTTGGGCGCCCCCTCTATCAGTGCGCAAATATAAATTTTTCATCCAGCAAGATATCTAACTCCTTAAATCTAAAGCTTGGAAAAAAGAATGCCCCCACGCAGAAAGTATCTTCCATTGATGGAATTAATTCGGAAGAAAATTCAAAGCAAAAGGCAAATCAATCGGGCGTATTGAGTTGTCACGCAACAGTTACCTATGAAAATGGAGCGCGCGAATCCGGGACTGTGTACCTCCAATACCCCGGCGATTCTGGTGATAGCGCAGTGGGATGGGTTTCTGATAAAGATATGCCTGAGCTAAAAGCTAGACAAGAATCGGATAAATCACAAACGATAAAAAATGATAAAGATAAGCTCGATCGTTTTTATTCCGATCGACCAATTAAGGATTTCCCATATCTAGCCGAGATCAGTTGTGGCTATGGAAATGCTAGCAAAGGATCTCCTTTTATGTGCATGACCTATAGAAGCATAAATACGCAAATTGAGGTGCGCAATGGCGAAGAATATTCAATGGTACAAGTGCCAAATTTGAATATTCCAAACTCTATTTATGCGGAGAATGGAATTCTAGTTTTACTTAGGCCGACATTCAGCATGAGAATGCAAAACGCTAGCGATACATTTACGATGAATTTAAAAATTATTGATAGAAGAAATAATGCCTTAGCCTATCAAAAATCTGCTGGGCAGTATGACTACATAAGAGCCAACAACAATCTATTAAGCATTCAAAAAAGCGAGCCCACACCACAGGAAGCCAACAATCAGAACACCCCATTTATTGCAGAGATTAGTTGTGGCAATCAGCCGATTTTTAGCTGCTTTATGGGTCAAGGTGGCAGGGCTGGCTCTTACAACACAAACCTAGAAGTGAGAAGCGGTGATGAATATAAGCTCTATCAATATCAAGAGCTGATGAGAAAGGGTCAGCTTTTCAATCTGCCATTAAGGAGCGCTTTTAGTATTAGGGCTCAGAATGCCAACAACAACTTAATTTTGAATATCAAAATACTTGATAAAAAATCTGGGAAGGTTCTGTTTGAAAAATCAGCAGGACAGTACGACTACATCTATATAAAGAACTAATCGAACAATGAATAAGAAAACTCTTGGATTTATCGGAACTCTGCTTTTAATTCTGATTGGGTTGGGCGTTTATACATATCTCCAAATGATGCCAGACCCTAACCCAAACAAATCCACCTATATTTACGATTTCAAATCTAAGAAGGCTTACGTGCAGAGTCCCATAGACTCCAAAATTATCAATGGTGACAATATAAAAATGTTTTGGTTGAAAGTGGTCGATTCAGATGGCTCTTATACACAAAATAGGATGGAAATGAACTGCAACATGAAAATGTATAGAGGCGTGCAATATGCCTCTTTTTCAAAAGACAAAGAGACTATCGATAGCAGTCCATACGTGGAAACAGATTGGGAGGTTGTGGTGCCGGAGACAAACTACAACCTTGTTATGAATTACGTCTGCTCATCCAAACATAACTAAGCCCGAGGTGCCTAAAACTTTGGGCGAAAAGCTTGAGGAATTTGCACAGGCCGCCGAATTCGAGGCAAGACATCAAAAAATCCGAAAATAGGTCTAAATTGACCGAAAATGGCTACATGGTGGCTACATGGAAGGTATTTGATGATCTACCAATAAAACCGAAAAAACCTGAAAGCCTTATTGGGTGGCGGAGAGGGAGGGATTCGAACCCTCGGTAGGTTTGACCCTACGCCTGATTTCGAGTCAGGTACATTCGACCACTCTGCCACCTCTCCGAAGGGGCAATTATACCGGGTTAGCCGGCTAACCGGGCTCGCTTTTGCTCTAACACTTCCCAGCGTGCCATGGCTCGTTCCAACTCTTGTTCT
>CAIQCE010000072.1 GCA_903870185.1 uncultured Gammaproteobacteria bacterium | reverse complement strand
CTTATTGATAAAATCTAATAATCGATTTATGTGGTCTGCCAATTTGGCGGCTTCTGGTTATGCCTTGTCTGCAGGAATAGCCGCTAAATTATCGGAGCCTGCTCGACCTTCGATCGTGATTGCGGGTGATGGAGGCTTTGACACTCTAATCGCTGATTTTATTACAGCAGTTCAATATCAAGCGCCCATTGTTTGTTTGATTCTCAATAACAGGGATTTAAAATCATCGGATCTCAATCAACAAGTGAATCACGCTCATTCTTCAATGAATATTTTGAATCCTGATTTTGCGATGATGGCTAAAGCGATGGGGGGCGATGGTTCAACTGTGAAGGAGCTTGATTATTTGGATGAGGCGTTGAAAACTGCTTTTAGTTCAAAGGTGCCTTATATATTAGAAATCTCAGTTGAGCCAGAGGCGATGCCTATCCCGCCGGTGATTAATGCTCGGATGGCATTGGCTTTTGCGAAATCTCGATTTAAGTCGCTGTTTGCTAAGGTGCAGGAGCATCATTTGATGGAATAACGTGTGTTTAACTTCGCGATGTATATTGCAAGGTTGGCACTAACCTACTCAATTGGTGATTTCCCCTGGGATGCTTCCTTAAATCGGGGGTGTTATAACAGAGGGCATGAAACTTCTACTATCGGCAATTTTAATTCTCTGGACTCTATCGGGATGTGTGAATAATTCTCTTCTGTCTCAACATGAAGGGGCCGCTCGGGCTAACTTAAATTTGGGTTTGGCTTATTTGGATTCAAATGAACGGGTTGAGGCGAAAGATAAGCTATTGCTTGCGACTCGTTTGGCCCCTCATGATCCTTGGGTTTGGAGTGCTTTGGCTTACTTTGAGGAGTTTGCCGGGGAGGATTTACTGGCAGAAAAGTATTACAAAAAAGCGCTACATCTTTGTCCTCATGAGGGGGCTTTGCATAATAATTGGGGTGCTTTTCTCTGTAGGCATCAGCATTATCAAGAGGGTATTAAGCAGTTACTGATTGCAGCTGAAGATCCTAATTACTTAGACCCCAGAAAAGCTTATCTGAATGCTGCCCACTGTGCTCGTTTGTCTGGAGATCGCAGGCAGGCAGAAATTTTTAGGCAAAAAGCCGATCGGCGGAGCTTGTAAAAGACCAATTGAGTAAAAACTGCTATAAAACGTAAAACCTAGTCGCAGGATAGATTGAATTTCGGTATAATACCTACTTTTGTTGAATTTAATTTAGGTGAATCCATGAGTGAAGCAGAGATCACAACACAGCTTGAGTCAGCCCCTGTTTTGGGTCCTGGGCAGATTTTGAGGTCTGCACGTGAAGCAGCTGGCATGAGTCTTAAAGAAGTCGCTGAAAAACTGCGATTAAATTTGGCTAAATTGGAATCCATTGAAAAAGATGATTTTTCAGCGATTCCAGAGCCCATTTTTATTCGAGGCTATTTAAGGAGTTACGCTCAGCTATTGAAACTGGCCCCTGAAAAAGTGTTGCAGCCTTTTAATATCCTAGATAAAAATCAGCAGCAACCTGTCAAGACTCCTATTCAGTCTGAAATAGCATGGGCTAAAACTTCGACTTATTCAAAGCGTGGTCGTAATAATTTTTTAATTAGCTTGATAGTCGTCCTAGCGGTCTTGGTTTCCTTTGGATTGTGGTGGGATGCTTATTTGCATGATCAATTGCTAGGAGCTCCCGCTGAGTCAGATACTGTCCAAGAATTGAGTGTTGATGCTAAGAAAAATGAATCATCAACTCAAGAGGCACAAGTTTTGGCATTGCCTCAGGTTAAAAGTTCAGTGGCCAATGAGCCGGTATTAACCATGGATCCCGCGTCACTAGTTTCAGGCGTCAAATCTTCCCTCTCGGGCCAAGAGATTGGTGTTAATGAGAATAGTATTGAGATCAAAGTCCCCTCGATGGATGCATTCAGATAATCATGGCTGAATCACTGCAAGCAATTCGTGGAATGCACGATATAGTGCCTGACCAGACTCCGCTTTGGTCATGGGTTGAATTCATCTGTAAAGAAATGGCCAGTCGATATGCTTATAGGGAAATCCGTTTTCCTATTGTGGAGCAAACCGCTTTATTTCATCGTACGATTGGGGAAGTGACCGATATCGTTGAGAAGGAGATGTATACTTTCACCGATAGAAATGGAGATAGTTTAAGCTTACGTCCTGAAGGAACAGCTAGCTGTGTTCGGGCCGGAATTGAACAGGGATTATTTTATAATCAAATTCAGCGATTATGGTATTGCGGCCCAATGTTTAGACATGAGCGTCCGCAAAAAGGTCGAGCTCGGCAGTTTCATCAATTTGGTGTAGAAGCCTATGGATTAGAAGGGCCTGAGGCTGATGCCGAAATAATTCTCATGGCTCGTCGAATTTGGGAAGAGTTAGGCCTGGAAAATGATTTACGATTAGAAATTAACACGCTGGGCTCAAGTGAGTGCAGGGATCAATATCGAAAAACCTTGGTCAGTTATTTTGAAAAAAACGAAACTTTATTGGATGAAGATTCCAAGCGTCGTTTACATACGAACCCTTTAAGAATTTTAGATAGCAAAAATCCAGACATGCAGTCCTTGATCGAAGCAGCCCCAAAGCTTTTAGACCATATCGATGAAAAATCTCGGGAACATTTTGATCGATTATGTGCGCTGTTAACAGCAGCTGATTTGAAATTTGTCGTGAATCCTCGGCTCGTACGTGGATTGGATTATTATGGTTTGACAGTCTTTGAATGGGTGACTGATGCTTTAGGAGCTCAGGGTACCGTTTGTGCAGGTGGCCGATATAATAGTTTAGTAGAACGTTTAGGCGGAAAGCCCACTCCGGCAGTTGGTTTTGCTTTAGGGTTAGAACGCTTAGTGGCTTTATGCGAAGAAAAACAAGATTTAAATTCAATTAATTCGAGCATGGCCGATATTTATTTTATTTCTTCGGGCCTAGAGGCTCAAACTCAAGCTTTATTATTGGCAGAACAATTAAGAACCGAACTGCCTTATCGAGTGCTTTGTAATTTAGATTCGGTCAGCATAAAGGCCCAATTTAAACGAGCTGATAAATCTGGTGCTCGTTGGGCTTTGATTTTGGGTGAGGATGAGTTAGCCAAACAATCTATCACACTTAAAGATTTGAATGAGGGCGCCCAGGAAATCATTTTGCTGGATGATTTGATTAATTATTTTCAAGTTAATATGTAGGGTGGGCAAAGCGTAGCATGTCCACCGATCAACATATTCTTTTGCTGGATCCCGCGGACAAGCCGCGGGACGACGGATTGGTGCTAGGCAAGCAAGCACCATGAAGAAAGAACGTTAGGCCGAAATATCCGGAGACCACAATGATTACCGAAACCGATCAAGAACAAATTGAGATGCTCAAACGCTACTGGCGAGAATACGGGCGCCATGTGTTAATAGCGATACTCGTGGGTGTTGGAATTGGCTACGGCTGGCAGTATTGGCAAAAAATCCAACTTCAAAAAAATCAAGAAGCCGCGATGCTTTATCATCAATATACTTTGTTAGCGGTTTCCCACCAAGACCCTACTAAGCAAGCGACCATTTTAAAAGATTTGGAATCTCAGTATCCGCAATCCGCTTATGCCAGCTTTGCCAATTTAGTCGCCGCTATGGATTCAATTGAACAGAATAATCCTGATGAAGCTTTGCAAAAATTAAAGTGGGTTAAGGCACATACTAAAGATGAGAATCTTGCTGATTTAGCCGCTGTTAGAGAGGCTCGAATTTTGTTGGCACAGCATCAACCTCAACAAAGTTTGGAGCTTCTGAAATCGATGCAAAATTCCATTTATCAGCCGATGGTTCATTCACTCGAAGGTGATGCATATACACAATTAGGGCAAGGTGATTCTGCACGAAAAGCTTATGAAGCGGCTCGTCAATCTTATCAGGCGCTCGGAATGGAAGATCCGATGGATCAATTAAAATTAAGTTCTTCACATTAAGAGAGAAAATTCATGTTGCCATTGATCGTCATTGTGGGTCGACCTAACGTTGGTAAATCCACTTTGTTTAATGCTTTAACCGAAACCCGAGATGCGATTGTAGCAGACTTGGCTGGGGTTACTCGCGATCGACAATATGGATTAGGCAAAGTGGGAGACCGACCTTATTGGGTGGTGGATACCGGAGGTATCGTTCAGAGTGCAGATGGATTGATTGAGGAGCTCTCTAATCAACAAGTTGAGCAGGCGATTCAAGAGGCCGATCAAATTTTATTTATGGTGGATGCTAAAGCAGGATTGACCCCTGCCGATGAGTTAATCGCGAAACGATTGCGAGCTCATCAAGATAAGCTTTGTTTGGTGGTTAATAAAGCCGATGGAATGGAATTAGAAATGGCTGCTATCGAATTCCATCGATTGGGATTGTCAAGGATTGCCGTCATCGCCGCGCATCGTAAGCGAGGGGTTCCTGATTTGATGGCGCAGGTTTTAGAGCATGTGCCTATCGTTGAAGCTGATCCACATCAAGAAGATAGTTTGCATATTGCGATTGTGGGGCGACCTAATGTGGGTAAATCCACTCTAGTGAATAGAATTTTGGGTGAGGACCGGGTAATTGTTTGTGATGAACCAGGCACTACTCGTGACAGTATTTATATTCCTTTTGAGAGACGAGGAAAAAAATATACCTTGATTGATACGGCGGGGATTCGTCGGCGATCTAGGATTGATGAGGCGGTAGAGAAATTTTCCATACTCAAAACTTTGCAGGCAGTCGATCGAGCCGATGTAGTGGTGATGGTATTGAATGCTCAAGAAAGCATTAGTGAGCAGGATATGCGACTTTTATCGATTATTCTGGCTCGTGGTAGCGCTTTAGTATTGGCCATCAATAAATGGGATGGAATGCAAGAATCTGATAAAGAACAGGTTCGGCAAGCAATGGATCGTCGATTGGGCTTTGTGGATTTCGCAAGACGTTATTTTATTTCGGCACTTCATGGCACTGGAGTAGGGAAACTTTATCATGCGATTCATGAGGCTTATGAATCCGCGACTCAAGATATTTCAACCAATAAGTTGACTCGAGCTTTAGAGAAGGCGATTGAAGATCATCAGCCTCCGTTAATGAAAGGAAGACGTATTCGTCCACGCTATGCTCATCTCGGCGGACATCAGCCTTTGGTTATTGTGATTCACGGAAAGCAGCTTGATGCATTGGCGGAATCATATCGACGTTATTTAATCAGTTATTTTCGTAAGAGTTTTAAGCTGGTTGGCGTGCCGATTCATTTGCGCCTGAAGAGTGATGATAATCCCTATTCAGGTGGTGAAGGTAAATGATTGTTCTATGGGTGCTAATGTAGGTTGGTCCCAAGCGCAGCGCACTAGTGTCCGGGAAAAATTAGTCATAGGAGGCTCCTGCTTTAAGAAGTTGATTTTTCCCTTTGCCAGCATCCT
>CAIQCE010000071.1 GCA_903870185.1 uncultured Gammaproteobacteria bacterium | reverse complement strand
CCAAAAGATAAGGATTATGATTTGTTTAAAGCTTTATGAAAGGACTACCCTTTATAGGATACTAAAGGATGCTGGCAAAGGGAAAAATCAACTTCTTAAAGCAGGAGCCTCCTATGACTAATTTTTCCCGGACACTAGTGAAGCGCAGCGCGGGCCAACGTCTAGATTTTAGAGCAGGCTAACAAACCAATATCATCACAACCCCACTCTTTCCTTCACTAAGTTCAAAGTACGCCCAGCCATTACGCGCGCCTTACTCGCACCTTCGGAAAGAATATCAGCCACCTCATCTGGGTGAGCCACATAATGCTCATACCTTTCTCGAGCTTCCGCAAACTCCTGATCGATGAACTCAAATAATATTTGCTTCACCTCTCCCCAACCAATTCCCGTAGCATAACGCTGAGCTAATGTTGCACTTTGCTCCACCGTTGCAAAAGCTTGGTACAATGTAAATAGAGTGCATCCTTCTGTTGATTTTGGTTCTTCAGGCATTTGCGAATTGGTTTTAATTTTCATAATGAGTTTTCGCATCTCAGCACCGGGCAAAAAAATGGGAATCGTATTTTCATAGCTCTTACTCATTTTGCGTCCATCGAGCCCAGGCAATACTTCAAGAGACTCATTAATAATTGCGACGGGCGGCACAAAAGTTTCACCATAAATATGATTGAAACGAAGCGCGATATCACGAGCAATTTCTAAATGTTGAATCTGATCTTTTCCAACAGGAACACAATCGGCATTAAAAGCTAAAATATCCGCCGCCATCAACACAGGATAATTAAACAATCCCATACTAATGCCCGCATCGGGATCTTTATCATTCAACTCCAAATTTTTTGTCACCCAATCTTTATAAGCATGAGCTCGATTGAGCAATCCCTTCGCTGACACAGTCGACAATATCCACATCAATTCCGAAATTTCAGGTATTTGTGATTGTCGATAAAAAACGACTTTCTCAGGATCAAGCCCTAAAGCCAACCAAGTCGCCGCATTATGTAAAATATAATGCTGCCGTAATTGGGCATCTTGGAGCTTAATCAATGAATGATAATCAGGAATAAAATAGAGGCTGTGCTGATACTGATATTGGTCTTGAATAGCAGGTCGAATAGCGCCCACGTAATTTCCTAGATGAGGTATCCCGCTAGGCGTCACACCTGTTAAAATGATCTTATTATTCATGCTTAAACCTAAACTGTACGGAAAGAATTTAAATCATGACGATTGAAAGAAAGGCTGTCAACTAGAGTATCCTGTGTTGTAGCTGATCCAATTCTGCGATCCTAGGATCATTCTCAAAAGCCCAGTCAAGCAAGTCAGAAACTCGAGTCGAAATTAACCCCGATCTGATGATACTTTCATTATGAGTTACCGCTGAAAAAAGAGGAACAACGTTTGGTTTACCGCCCTCCATTTCAACTTCCTCATTCAAAATCATATCAACAGTAAAATTCGGATTGAGCAGTATTCGTGCTTCAAAATCTTTAAGAAAATTCAACTTAGGCTTTTTGCGGGTTTTTTTGTATCGATAAAAACTAGCCCAACAACTGCACTTATCAGTTTCTTGCTCCAAAATCTTTTTCAATGCTTTAATTTCATCAATAAGCTCATTATTAAATTTCTGCTTCTCCTTTGAAACACCTGGCTGCGAACCTTGCATTTGAGCATGCAATTCTCCTACGAAGGCATCAGCTCGCCCACCACTTGCTGACTGAGCCCGAGCTTCCTCTAGCGTATCAGGGCCCCCAATAACTGTCTCAAATTGCGCTGCTCCTGGAAGATCAGCATCCGGATCAACTTGGGACAATGTCGGTGGATTCTGCGTTGCTTGAATAGCGGCAAGAGCAGCCTGTGATCGAGCAATTTCTTCAGGTAAATTTCTAGTTGCTAAAGGCCCAGCACCTGGTTGTGCCCCTATTGAGCGCCCTAGAACTTGAGGAGCTGCTTGAGGCATCACAGTGGGCGGCACTTGAGCTGAAGGTATGAGTGCAGATGCAGGCCCAGTAGGAACTGAGGCCGGAGCCTGAGGAAGAACTCGAGGAGGAGCTAAAGTTCCATCTGGACGAACAACACCGCCAGCTTGAGTCCTTTCTGTCATTTTTCTGAACCCTGCTTTTGCCCTTTCTAAAAATGAATTTGAAGCACTCGCAGAAACAGCCGGGGCAGAAGTTTGAAAAGGTGCCGCCGCAGGAACTGGAAGAGGAGTAACAGCAGGAGCAGTAACAGGATCTGATCTCACCTCATTCGCAGGAACTTGGGCAGGGCCTTGAACTTTACCAAAATGAGCTTTTGCTCGAGCAATGAATGATCGGAAAACTTGTTCCTCACGCGCACTAATAGGACGAGGTACAGCGGGTTTATCAGCTTCCGCAGGCTTTTCCGCCTTAACATCATCTAAATGAGTGACTACTGGAGCTGGTAAACTTATAGGAAGTGGTTGATGTTGAGCACTTGTAAGAACTGGCTCATCCTCCTCCACAAGAGGTGGCAGTTTAATACTTTGAAAATGAGCGATTAACTGGGTAGCTATTTCAGCATGCATAGAAGCTAACCCTTCAGATGGCTTTTGCTCTTCCAACTTGAATGGCTCAGGACTATCTTTTACCTTGGTACGAATTAATTCTATTCGTGATAGCAGAATCTCTTGAACCATGGCTTTAAACTCAACCGATAAATCTAATGATTTAATCTTGCGAGCCCAAGCAGCCTTTTGCCCATTCACTAAATGTCTTTTTTCTCTATGATCAAAGCTTCTCGAATGGCTAATCAAAGCATCTATAAGCTCTAACATCGGCTCAAAAAGACTGATGACTATTTCTACATTCGATGAATTCGAAACTGATTTAATATAGGGCGTAATTAAAAAGAGGTACTCTCCTAAGCTGGAGCCCACCCAATTCAATAAATCATTAACCTGTTCTAAATTAAGCTTCAAATAAATTTTTTGGCGAGCCTCTGCAAAAAGAAACCCCCTCAATCCAGCTTCAAAACTTGAAAGAAGACCCTGAAGGTTTCTTTGATAGTAAGTGCCTATTTCTTGATATTCAAGTTCGCTTTTTTCAAAAATTTTCCGTTGATCAGCCAAACGAGCTTCTAGCTCTGGTAAAACTAATATCCTTCTAGCAATGTCATGTTCTAGCTGTAAAAACTTGGGAACTACTTTAAATGATGCACTATCCCACTCATGGATTGCATCCTGTATCGCTTCAGAGGCCGCTCTAGCACGTTTCTCTGCAGGCAATAAAGCTTTTTCATGTGCTGCAGTTAATTTTAGATATGCTTCCAATGCTGGGTCTTTTGAATATTGCTTACATCTAGCCTGAAACTCATTTTCAAATTCTTGCTCAAATTTTAAATCGATATCTTCTAATAATTTTTCGTGTGTTATGCCTCTTGGCAATCTATCTAACGGCAAACATCTAGCCTTCGCCTTTACCGCTTCAGCCCGCGCAACTAACTGTTCTCTTCTCTCAATGGATTGTGCATCATCTCGACTTGGCATCGGTGGAATTTCAATCGCTTGAATGACTTTTTGGAGTGCTTCTTCTACTGCAGCAACTAATGTATCTAAGCGTTTATATTCAGCTTTTGTCAACACAAGCTCTGCATCTAATTTAGTTTTCTTGTCTTGTGCTCTGGCTCGTTTTCTTATCTCCGGCACAGCCTGCAAATTTTGACCCGCCTTTCTTATTCGATCCATAAGTTTCTTTGGCTTAGCCACATCACTGGGAAACACTGCAGTCGCAGATTCAGCCATTTCCACTACTGGCAAAGCAGATACTTTTTGCAGTGTGGAATCATCCGCATCAGGTTCCAGAGCTGCTAGTGGATTTCCACCTTCTTTCAATTCATCCTTATCTTCACCTTCAGAATCTTCTTCATCTACTGCTGACATTTGACTTGGACGTCTTTCAAAAACAAACTCAAGTTCATCTGAATTACTCGACCTGCCCCTATGAGGATCGGCGGCGTAATCCCCATCTTCGCCCACTATAAGACCATCTGCATGCGCCGCTGCTTCTTCTTCTGGTGCGTCGGCTGTTCTAGCCGCTATATTTGATGTTGACTGACCTATCTGCTGAGTACGAGCTAATTGAATCCCATGCTTTCCTAGCCAATTCGTTAACTTTGCTCCAACACTAGGAGCTTGTTCTGTAACAGAAGGAATAGCAGTGGTTGTGGCTAGAGACGAGGCATCGGAAGCAAGAACTGCTGGGCCAGGAGCTTGTATTCGATGAGCCAATGAAATCCCCAAAACTCCCAAGCCATTGGTTAGCCTCGCACCCAATCCAGCAACTCCTGTCGGCGCTGCAATTGTTAAACCAGAAACAGTTGAAGTGCTCACCACAAGATTGCCTTTAGCAGCAGCTTCAGATGCTGATCTTGCAATGGTAACCGGCGCAGCGGCAATGCTTTGCCTTCTAAGACTTAAACCTGCCCATCTTGATTTCACAGGCGCTGGCGGTGCATCAACTTTTGAATCCAAACCTAAATCAAACTCTAAATCGGGGGCTGGAGCAGCCGCTGGCACAGCAGAAGAACCTCGTCTGAATAAACTAGCTATTAAATTCGGCTTAGCGGCAGGCGTTGCCTTGATCGCAGCAGCTAAAGCATCTAATTCAGAAACAACACTCGAAGACCTGCTGCCTCTTCCTAAAGTGACTGTAGCATTAACTGCTTCTGCTGTGGCTTCTGCTGTGGCTTCTGCTGTGGCTTCAGATGAAACACTTGAAACACTGCTTCTTCTACCTGATTCTTTAACTGTATCTGCAGGGATCAGTTTTGCACTAGCCTCTGTTCTTGATTCATAATAGACTGCCAGTGCTACAGCATATCGAGCAGCGGCTTCTGTAGTTTCTAGCTTCGCTGATCCAAAAATCTCTTCAGCTGCCGGAGGATTAATATGAGCATTAAAATAAGCCAAAATATCTTTTAGCATTTCAATTTTTTCATTAAGCTCTTTCAATTCTTTTTGTTTTTTT
>CAIQCE010000070.1 GCA_903870185.1 uncultured Gammaproteobacteria bacterium | reverse complement strand
GAATTTGACCCTTAGTTTCAGTCATGCCTTACCTCATTTCACGGATACTTTACTCAAATAGTAGATGGGGTCTGGAAATGTAAATACAAGTCCAAACCTACCAGGGTCTGCCCCTAAAGTCGTCACTGGGCTGTAAAAGCCGGTAGAGTCGGTTAAAATCACCCGAAATTATCGTTAAATAGTTCACTATTATCCTCAAATTTCGGGTGATTTTTCCTTGACTCCCCACTTTTTTGCTCCTACCGAGACTTTAGGGGCAGACCCTAATTAAATTATACAGAATATACCCGTCATTACGAGCAAAAAGATAAAGAATGCACTTTAATTTATCAATATAATTCATTTAAAAACAATGAGTAAGATCGATATTTTCATCATTCCCTAGAAGTAAAAATAGAGTCAATCAAGCCATATTCCTTAGCATCCACCGGTGTCATGAAATTATCCCGATTAGTATCTTTCTCGATAGCCTTAAAGGGCTTACCTGTATGCTTAGACAAGATCGTATTTAAGGTATCACTAACACGTTGAGTTTCCCGAGCATGAATCTGGATATCCGTGCCCTGACCTTGATATCCACCCAAAACCTGATGGATCATAATCGTTGCATTAGGCAGCGCTGAACGCTTACCAGCCGCCCCACTCGCCAGCAATAATGCACCTGCACTAGCAGCCATTCCTAAGCACAAAGTGCTCACATCAGGCTTAATAAACTGCATGGTATCGTAAATGGC
Organism: uncultured Gammaproteobacteria bacterium; assembly: GCA_903870185.1. Taxonomy (GTDB): domain Bacteria; phylum Pseudomonadota; class Gammaproteobacteria; order Coxiellales; family Coxiellaceae; genus CAIQCE01. The sequence goes on along the minus strand of CAIQCE010000070.1, from coordinate 1,711 downwards.
TAATGCAGCCACCACAGACCCACCCGGAGAGTTAATGTAAAGAGAAATATCTTTGGTGGGATTCTCAGACTCTAAAAATAACAACTGGGCAACCACGAGATTGGCCATATACTCTTCAATTCCACCCACCAAAAAAACGATACGATCTTTTAAAAGTCGAGAAAAAATGTCATAGGCCCGCTCACCTCGTGCAGACTGCTCCACTACCATTGGTACTAAACTAGCTACCAATTCATCACGCTGCCTATCCAATTGTCGACTCATTCGATGTCCTCTCCCTGGTTATTAACAACTTTTTCAAATTCCATATGCTCGTCTGAAGTCTTAGCTTTTTCTAATAACTGATTGATTGCAGCCTCTTCTAGAACCATTGATTCAATTTCAGATAGTCTCTCATGACTACCATAATACCATTGAATCACTTGTTCAGGATTATGATAGGTCTGAGCCATTTCTTCAATCCGAGCCTTAACAGCAGCAGGATCTGATTTGATCTGAGCCTTTTTAATCACCTCAGCCAATAACAAGCCCAAACTAAGACGTCGCTCAGCCTGCTTTAAAAAAGGTTCGCGTGGCAAATCAATCTTGGGTAAATCATGACTTTGGCAATCGTGCTTGACTCCTTGGTCATGCAACATTCGATGCAAGGCCGTGCTCTGTAAATGTTTAATTTCTTTATCTAGAGCTGCATTAGGCAGTGCGATTGGATTCAACTCTATGAGTTTATCAAATACTATTGATTTCAATCGATTTTTTAAAGCATTATCGAGTTCAGTCTGCATGCTTTTTTGAACTTGCTCTTTAAGTTTAGCGATTCCACCTTCAGCAATCCCCATTTTCAGAGCTAAAGCATCGTTAAGCTCTGGCTCCTTCGCCTCAAGAACCTTATGAACCTTGATTTTAAATTCAGCCGGTTTTCCAGCCAAATCCTTTGCATGATAGTCTTCTGGGAATGCCACTTGAATTGTTGGCTCATCGCCCACCTTAACACCCACTAAAGCCTCTTCAAAACCTGGAATCATTTGCTTAGATCCCAATTCAATCTGAAATCCAGCGGCCTTACCACCCTGAAACGCGACGCCATCCACAAAACCTTCAAAATCGATGGATAATTGATCCCCCTCAACAGAAGCTCGGTCTACAGGAGTCCAGTCAGCATGCTGCTTTTGAATTCTATGAAGGACCTTATTAATATCCTCAGGTGTAATAGCACTAACAGGCTTTGAAATGGATTGTCCTGATAGATCTTTCAAGCTTATTTCGGGGTAAACCTCGAAAGTCGCGCTGTATTCTAATGGCTGGTCTTTCGCAAAAGCCTTAGGCTCGACCTTAGGGGCCCCGGCAATATTCAATTGATGCTCTTTAACGGCATTCTGAAAACTGCTGTCGATTAGATCGCCGCAAACTTCAAATAACACGCTTTCGCCAAAACGACGTTCAATCATTTCTGGGGAAGCTTTTCCTGGCCTATAACCATCTATTTTAGCTGTTTTACGAACATTATCCAAACGAGACTGATAGCGCTGCCCCACTTCCGCAGCGGGAATACTGATATCGACCTTACGCTCTAAACCTTCTAAATTCTGAACTGTAACTTGCATGAAAACCCCCGCTGAAGTCAAAAAAATCCCCGGAATAACCAGGGACATTAGGGTCTGCCCCTAAAGGCACTACCTCTTATCAATTTGGTACGAAAGGAGAGACTCGAACT
>CAIQCE010000069.1 GCA_903870185.1 uncultured Gammaproteobacteria bacterium | reverse complement strand
TTTAAAGCTCATTACCTCTGCGGAATGTTTGGCTTATTCTTCACCGACCAAACGAAAATTACGAGTTATCAAAATATCATGAACTGCGATAAAGAAGCCTTTAATCGATTTTTCCATGGAATGCTAGAACGAGGCGTTTATTTAGCCCCTTCTGCTTTTGAGGCGGGATTTATTTCCATCGCTCATGGCCCTGCAGAAATTGAAAAAACCCTGGCGGCAGCAGAGGAAGTCTTTAAAGAAATGTGAGGGGACGTACGTACGTCCCCTAGACTCCCTAGCAACAGGGACAATCCTAGATTCAGTACTTAGAACCCAAGCGAGAGGGCTTAGCCTAAAAAAATTTTGTCCATGAAAAAGGAGCTTTAACTTTATGAAATTAGCAGGATTAAACTCGTTGTTATTAGATAGCAGCAACCCTAACAAGCGTGTTTGGAAGATACTTCCTGATTTAGCACTCATTCGTGCAAATCTATTCCAAATAATTGCATTGTTAACCACAAATCAGCCACCTGAAGCCTTTTCTGGTATTAAGGCTTCTATAGCTACACTTAAACCAGACTGGAAACCAAGCGAACCAATGCAGAATCTTTTTGGCACCAAAAGTCCATATAGATATTTAGCGACAGCTTCTGAAATGATGATTCTTCTAGCCGAATATTTAAGCAGCGAGCCCCAAAATACTTCCCTATTAATAGCTATTGAAGAAAACATCACAAGGCGTGCATCTAGTGTTCGCAAAGCACAGGAGGACTTTCACCGCGAGACGAAGATTATTTACTCAGTTTTAAGCGGTTTATTAACGCATTTACGAGAAAAAAAACCATTGGATAGTAGAGATGAAAAAACACTTGGCCCCGCCGCCGCAGGTGCTGGCGTTGCTGCGACAGCGGGTGCAGTAGGAGCGGGAGCTTCAGCGATGCCTGTTGCTCCGCCACCTAGTACTGGCAGCCCTGCATTGTTTTCAAAACCTATGACCGATAACTGGGCCATCGTTCGTGTTTGGTTACCTCGTGATTCTGAAGGTAATTTCATTACGGCACATGAAGCCACCTCTGGTGCTGGTAATGTTGGACATGCCAGTCTTCAAACATCAACGATTTATGCCAGCTTTTGGCCAAATCGGCGACCTGATGAAAAAGGTGGGCTTGCTAAGGCTATACTTGGGACAGCGAGAGGGGAGTTAATCCCAGAGCCTTGGATGGATGAATATCTTGAGAGTGAGCGTAAAACAGATGATGACCGCAATCCTCCAGATGTGCTAGTCGTTTTATATTCCCTTAATGTGGATGCTATCAATAGAGCTTTTAAAAGTTTTTCTGAATCTCCTGTGGTTTACAAATGGAGTCTTTTTGGTAGAAATATATTCAACGTATTTAATGGCGGTGCTGGACAGAGTTGCTCGGGATTAGTCTATGATTTATTAAATGCGGGTGGTATAGAAAGTATCGTTAAATGGGATATTGTTTCAAAAACATGGACTGTAGCGCCTGATGCTATAGCAAGAGTAGCTGTTATGGCTGCAGAAACTACCAAGGAAATAGAATTAGCTACAAGGTTGCCTTTGCCTCCTGGGATAACGAGTGTCATTAAAAAACCTGATCATAGCCTTGACCCCCATGAGTGGGGTATAGGAAGCTGGTTAAGTGGTCCTGGCAGAGCATGAGCCTGAGGGGGACGTACGTAAGTTGTCAACTTACTCAGCGAGCAAGTATTTGTAGCAAGAGTAAGTTGACAAGTTACGCGCGCCCCCTAGACCCTCTATTTTTACCGCTATAGCAGTAAAATATAAGCAATTCTTATAAGATACCTTAACAAAAACTATATTTTTCCAATTTTTACTGCCATAACAGTAAAAATGAATACATCCATTGATATAGCAAAATTGGTTCATTATTTTCGAAAGCAGGCAGGACTGACCCAGTTAGAACTGGCTGAACTGGCCGGAGTAGGGAAAACGGTTATTTTTGATATTGAGAAAGGTAAGGAAACTGTTCAAATTAACACCCTGTTCAAAGTATTCGATGTTTTAAATATTAAAGTGAAATTTAAAGTTCCTTTCACGACCGCAGACTTATAATAAAATATCATTACAAAACAACTAATTACATTATAATTGGCGCGGAAGTGGCGCAAAAAGTGGCGCAAAAGTGGCGCAAATGTCCATCATTTCTGATTTAAACGATAAGTGATTTGATGAGTAGACCCTTCCACTAAAAAAACTCTTTTGTCGACCAAAGCCTTCAAATCCCTTTGCAAAGTGCGACGGGGAGTTCCTATCGACAATTGTTCATATTCTTGAATACCTATGGTGCCGTGCTTCAAAACATAATCAATCACTAATCCTTGGCGACTCGAGAGTTGATATTTATTCTTTAAAATATCTTTCTTAATAGCTCGAGTGCCTTGCTCAACAAGTTCCTGTAATTGTATCGCCAAGCCTTTGGTAAAATAATCTAGCCAATTTGTCATATCCATTTCGTTTTCACGAACACTTTGGATAGCTTTATAATATTCTGCTCTATTTCGATCATAATACTCACTCAAGCTAAATAGCCGCTTAAAATCATATCCGTAGCGATATAAGCAAAGGGTAGAAAGCAATCGGGCTGACCGTCCATTCCCATCTAAAAAAGGATGAATATGAACTAACTGAAATTGCGCAATTCCCGCCATTAAAATGGGGCTAATAGTTTGTTCTTCATTTATCCATTTAACTAATTCAGACATCATTATTGGAACATCAAATGCTTCGGGCGGAGTATAGATGACTTCTTTTGTTTTTGAATTGACAACATAGTTTTGAATCTTACGATATTCACCTGGCGCTGCAGAATTTCCTCTAACACCCTTCACCAATGCCTTGTGAATCTCACGAACTAATCCTTCGGTAACAGATGAATCTCCCCCTAAACAAGTGGATACTAATTCAAAAGCTTTTCGATAATTCAATAATTCTTTAACATCATCAGCATCAACAGATTTAAGCTTTTTACCAGACAATAAAAGCTCAGATTCTTCCAAAGTCAGTTGGGTGCCTTCAATATGTGTAGTAGAGTAAGCTTCAAGAATAAAGGCTTTGCTTTGCATTTCCTTGATCCAGTCTTCAGATAAAATTGCTGCAGTTAAAAAACCACGCGCACGTTCGATAACTGAAAGGGCTTGAGTAATGCTATTGGTAATCGTAAATTTATTGTCTAAAGTCATAGCAAAGCGCCCAGGAATCACCTAAATTAATCAGTTATAGTCTAATAGAAGCCAAATTCACTGAATATCCTAACATAATTTAATCTAAGTCCACATACAGTAGTACTGAATACCCCTCCCCGAAATACTAGTTATGAAAATAGCCTGCTAGATAAACACCCTCATATTGCCAAATCCCCTAGCAACAGCGATAATGATCGATCATAAATACTGAAGGATTATTCATGAAGCACTCATCCCTATTAGCTGGATGTTGCGCATTGACGCTAGGAGCGATATCCACAGCTTCGTTTGCAGAAAATTTGTCTTCAGTCTACCAAGAAGCCTTGGCGAATGATCCTACGTTCAAAGAAGCAGAAGCCACATGGATGGCAGCCAAAGAAAATCTGCCTATTTCCTTATCCAACTTACTACCGAACCTAAGTGTGGGCACTGGTGTGAATCGAAATTACACCAAGATTTCAGGGTCCTCTACTGACTATAATACAGACAAGCAATACTCGATCACACTCTCCCAACCTATCATTAATTTTGCTAGCTGGGCTAATATCAGCAGCACTAAAGCAAGCGTTAAAGCAGCGGCCGCCACCTATGCTGCGGCGGCTCAAGATTTGATGTCACGAACCGCTACAGATTATTTCGCGGTATTACAAGCGAATGACCAACTCACCTTTACGCTCGCCCAGAAACGTGCAATTGCACGCCAGTTACAAATTGCCAAACAAAAATATCGAGCAGGGGCCACCGCTATTACGGCTCTCTATCAAGCACAATCCAGCTATGATGCGATATTAGCGACTGAAATCAGCAACCGGAATATACTTGCGACTAGCCTCCAAACCCTAAGCACTTTAACGGGGCGCACCTATTCTGATTTAGAGGCCGTCGGTGAAAAAATTCCTCTTGTGATTCCAGACCCTAAAAATATGGCTCAATGGGTAGAAATGGCAGAAAAACAAAACCCCCAAATTAAAGCACAACAATTTATGGCTATCGCAGCACATGAATCGATCAAACAACAGCAAGCTGGATTTCTACCGACTCTATCGGGCACTGGATCATATACTTACAATAGCAATAATCCAGCCCTTGATAGCTCAAGCAAAATGGGCAGCATCGGCGTCTCACTCAACCTGCCTGTTTATAATGGCGGCTCCACACTCGCACAAACTCGACAAGCTCGCTATAACTATGTGAATGCCAGCGCTGGAGTGGAATATACTCATCGTTCAATCGTGGCTCAAACTCGACAATCCTATTTAACAATCATCGCTCAAATCAGCCAAATCAAAGCCGATGCTCAAGCAATTAAATCAGCAAAAAATGCGTTTGAAGCAACTGAAGCAGGATTCCAAGCAGGCACCCAAACCATGTTAAATGTCTTGGATGATTTATCCAGTCTTTATCAAACTCGCCAACAATACGCTAATGATCGCTATCAATATATTATGAGCATCATTAAACTCAAACAAGCCGCTGGGATTTTAAAATTTGAAGATTTAGAAGAAATTAATCGCTGGCTTAAACAACCTGTTTATTTTGACGATGAAAAGAAAATAAAAAAGCAAACGGTTCACTCAAAGTCTCAGGCAAAATCAAAACCTGAATCAAAGCTAAAATCAAAATCGAAAAAAAGTGAAAAGGCCAATGAAAAGCAAACAAAAAAACTAACTGCAGTGAATCGCACTTACACTCTACAAATTTATGCTTCTCGAGATCAAGAGGCTGCTAAAGCATTTATTCAGGAACACACTGATCAACCATTACAACTCGCTAATCACGAAGTCGATGGAGAACAATGGTATATCGTCGGTTATGGTTCTTATAACTCCGTATCAGAAGCTGAAAAAACTTTAAAAACCTTGCCTACTGAATTTTCACAATTTAATGCGTGGGTAGCTCCACTAACTCATTAATTAATTCTAGATGTTTTTCTAAAGCTCCTCGATTTTCTTCCACCACACATAAAGCTCGTGCACCCATTGCCTCAGAAGCCCTTAGATTCTGCAACAATTCAGAAACGACTTTTACGATCTCAGTAGAATTTGAAACCTCTCGCAACGCCTCTGCCTCTAAAAGTAGATCTCGAATTTCTACAAAATTTTCCAATCCATGACCACTCAAGATAGGCAGTCCTAATGAAGCAGGCTCTAAGAGATTATGTCCGCCCTTTGGAACTATGCTCCCAGCTACTAAGGCGAGAGTGCTGACTCCATATAAAACCATCAACTCACCCATGGTATCGCCTAAATAAATGCTCGTATTAATATCGGGCAATTCACCCAGACTCCGTCGAGCTATTTTAAATCCATGAGTGACACACAAATCAGCAACCTCAGAAAATCGCTCAGGATGCCGAGGTACTAAGATCAATAGTAGCTTTGGAAATTCCAAGAGCAATTTTTCAAAAGCTTCCAGTATAATCGGATCTTCCCCGGCATGTGTACTCGCTACAACCCAAATGGGACGATCATGACCGAGAGCCACCTTAAGTGTTTTGACCTGCTCACCCAAATTCTCAGGCAATTCACAATCAAACTTTAAATTACCCACCACTTTCACCCGATCAGCAGACAGTCCCAAACTCACAAATCGATCGCCATCTGCGAGGGACTGTGCGGCTACCCAATTGAAACTTAAAAGCATGTTTCGAGTAATCGAAGCAATGCGAGCATAGCCCTTTGCAGAACGCTCAGATAACCGAGCGTTGGCCAAGATCATGGGCAATCCATGCTTTTTTGTTTGATCCAGAAGATTAGGCCACAACTCTGTTTCCATAATAATGCCTAGTTTAGGCTGGAATTTTCTTAAAAATCGTTGATTGAAATAGGGAAAATCAAAGGGCAAATAACCATGAATCACACGATTTTTAAATTGTGAAAGAACGTATGTAGAACCCGTCAATGTGGTCGTAGTCACGACAACCGGCCAATCAGGGTGCCGCTCTAATAGCGCTCTGATTAAAGGTGTCGCCGCGATAGCTTCCCCCAAGGAAACCGTATGAATCCAAATCGATCGAGCTGGAGCAGATACTTTAAAAAATCCAAGCCTTTCGGGCAAACCTCTGAGATAAGCTGGATTTCGGCGAGCGCGCCAGACTAGGCGCAATATTAAAAAGGGCAGGGCACAATAGAGGATTAAGGTATAAATCTGACGCATGGTCCTAGCCTTGGGTCGTGGGTTACTATAAAATACAGCTTGATGAAATTAGCTAATTTTTAGAGGCGCCCTTAAAAATATCATGCCTCAAGGTGGATGAACAGGGATTAGAACAAGGGTGTTAATTAAAGGATATTCAATGAGAGATTTTTTTCGTTTCCATAAAATGCTAACGCCTGGATTGATCCAGATCTTATTTTATCTAAGCCTTTTATTTATTGTGTTTGCTGCTATTTATACCATGATCCAAAATCATCAATATGGCATAGGCATTCAAATATTGATCTTTGGGACACTAGGATCTCGAATACTCTGTGAATTCATGATCGTGATCTTTAAAATTCATGCTAATCTCGAATCCATTAACCAAAAACTGACAGATCGTTAATTTCCTTATGACCAAAAATTCAAACTCCAATCAGTATTCAGCTGAAGCTATCGAAGTCTTAAGTGGACTTGACCCTGTCCGACGACGCCCTGGTATGTATACCGACACGACTCGCCCCAATCATTTGGCACGGGAGGTGATTGATAATAGCGTGGATGAGGCTATCTCAGGTTATGCTAAAAAAATTGATGTAGTGCTTTATAAAGATAGCTCGCTCTCTGTACAAGATGATGGGCGCGGAATGCCAATTGATATGCACCCTGAAGAAAAGCTCACTGGAGTTGAATTAATTTTAACTCGATTACATGCAGGTGCTAAATTTTCCAACAAGAGTTATAAATTTTCAGGTGGCTTGCATGGAGTCGGTATTTCCGTCGTTAATGCCTTATCAACTCATTTGATCGTTCAAATTCAAAAAAATGGCAAGATCCACCAAATGAGTTTCGCAGATGGTAACAAAGCCAGTGAACTTTTAGTCGTTGGAGAAGCTGCGAAGCATTCAACTGGAACTCGAGTCCATTTCTGGGCTGATCCACAATATTTTGACTCACCTAAATTTTCCGTTCCGCAACTCAAATATACACTGAGGGCTAAGGCTGTTTTATGCCCTGGACTCATGATCAGCTTCACTGATGAAGCGACGAGTGAAACTGAAACCTGGTGTTATGAGGAAGGGCTCAAAGAATACTTGAATGCATCTTTAATCAATAGGGTATGTATTCCAGAGCAACCTTGGTTAGGACAATATGTGGGTGAAAAAGAAGCCATCGATTGGGCCATCACATGGTTGGTTGAAGACAATGACGGAATTACTGAAAGTTATGTCAACTTAATTCCTACGATCCAAGGCGGAACTCATGTTAATGGATTTAGGAGTGGTTTATTAGAAGCCATGCGAGATTTTTGTGAACTTCACAAACTAATTCCTCGTGGAATAAAATTAACTCCAGATGATATTTGGAATCAATGCAGTTACGTACTCTCAGTCAAGATGCAAGACCCCCAATTTGCCGGACAAACTAAAGAACGCCTCTCTTCCAATGCCTGCTCTACCATGGTCTCTGGTGTTATCAAAGATGCCTTTAGCCTTTGGTTAAATCAAAACGTAGATCAAGGCAAAGCATTAGCAGAATGGGTCATCAATAATGCACAGCGACGTTTACAACTCAGCAAAAAAGTCGAACGAAAAAAAATTACGTCAGGACCCGCCTTACCAGGAAAATTAGCAGACTGTGTTAAACAAGACATGAATTGTGAATTATTTTTAGTAGAAGGTGATTCTGCAGGAGGCTCTGCAAAACAAGCTCGTGATAGAAATTTCCAAGCGGTGATGCCGCTCAGAGGAAAAATTTTAAATACTTGGGAAGTTTCATCTGAAGAGGTATTAGCCTCTCAAGAAGTACACGATATCGCAATTGCTATTGGAGTTGACCCAGGCTCTGATGATTTAAGTGGATTACGTTATGGAAGAATTTGTATTTTAGCTGATGCGGATTCAGATGGTTTACATATCGCCACTTTGCTTTGTGCTTTATTTTTACGTCACTTTAGAAAAGTGGTAGCAGAAGGTCATATTCATGTGGCAATGCCCCCTTTATTTAGAATCGATATTGGAAAAGATATTTATTACGCACTTGATGAAAAAGAAAAAGACAGCATCATAGAAAAAATCCATCAAGCGAATAAAAAAGGCACCATCAACATTCAACGCTTCAAAGGACTCGGGGAAATGAACCCGAGTCAATTGCGTGAAACCACCATGCATCCGGCTAACCGGCGTCTCGTGCAACTCACCATCGATCAAAATGACAATATCAGCGATAAAATTCTCGACATGCTTCTTGCTAAAAAAAGAGCCAGTGATAGAAAAACGTGGCTGGAAGAGAAGGGTGATATTGCTGAGGTGTAAACGATACTTTTAAAATGCCATTCTTAAAAAAGTCTGAATTAATTCTTAATCAAGCTTAGATCAGCTTGAAGCTTTCTACAAAGAAGCCAACTCAGAAACAGATGATGCATTTGAAATCACTAATTCAGATGGAATCAATATTGGTGAAGCCTGCTGAAATACACCTGAAGAATTCGAATCAGACCAGAGGCTGTCAAACTGCAGTATCTAGGTTAAACGGGCAGCAAAATCAAGATTAATCGAATATGTTAGATCCATAATACTAAATTCTACACTTTAGACTTTACTTTCATGCCTAATTCATTATAATTCTAGTCAGACTAGTCATAAAAAGGCTCAAGGAGACTATAATGAAAGCCTGGGACACTCAAAATGCTAAAGCCAAATTAAGTCTTTTATTAAGAGAAGCGGAGGCTTCGCCCCAAGAAATCTGCCGCCATGGAAAACCTATTGCGGTAGTTATTTCAATTCAAGATTATAATAAACTTGTTAAGACTGGAAACAAAATTCAAACAAAACCAAATTTGTTGGATTTTCTTCAAAACAGTCCTTTAAAAGGGCTTAACCTTGATACAGAGCGACTAAAAGGAAAGTTCCGGGATATCGATTTATGAACTACCTTCTCGACACCAACATTATTTCTGAATCAGTTAAGCCAAAACCTAATTCCAATCTAACACGCTGGTTAACAGAGCAAGACAATAACAATTTTTATCTTAGCGTTATTACGTTAGGGGAATTACAACAAGGGATTAAGGGAATATCTGGTCCTAAAAGAACTTATTTAGAACATTGGCTTGAAATAGAAGTGGTCGAATGGTTCGATGGAAAAATCCTCTCTATCGATCAAAAAGTTATAGATGCTTGGTCCACCCTGGTGGTCGAAAATAAAAAAGCCGGAAGAGTTACTTCTCCTATGGATTCATTAATTGCTGCTACAGCTATTGCTTATCAATTACAATTAGTAACCCGAAATGAAAAAGATTTTAAAGATTTAGTAAGTTTCATCAATCCATTCTAGCTTTAGATTAATTTGACTCAATCAATCTGAACCTATTTTGATCACAATGCACTCCTATCACCCACACCAATGTGAGACATTGCCCATTTTGCATTTATAGCCCGGGTTGTTAGAATAGTCGCTATGAAGACAAAGACTCGAATGCATTAGGCTTGTGCTAGGTTTCACGGACTGAGCCCTACGTGCAAAAAGCTTAACTTCAGCGACTTGGGGTCAATGGCAGGTATTTCGAGCTTTGTCTTCCAACCATTTTAGCAACACTTTATCAGTTATCTCAGATCGATCAACATTTTGCCCGCCCCTAAACCCTCTGGAATCCATGTACATCGATATCGGATACTACTTGCAGAACAAACTACTGTTCGATCTTTATTCTCAGATTCTGAGATAATCAGATAAGGGCCCAGCCCTTCTGGATAGGATATAAATTCCACCATCAATACTCTTCCACCTCCTCTTTGCACAAAATCAATTAGATAACTTTTATTGATTTCTAAGGGCTCAAGTGGAGAAAGCGGAGCATGACTTGATTGCTTAGCCGTAAATCTTTCATTAACGTGATTATCAACCGTTAGTTGCAATTGATCGGAAGCCAGAGAAGACTGGACCCCACATAAATTCAACAGGAAAATAATCAAGTATTTCTTATGGAATTTCATAGCAATCACTCCTTCGACAAGGGACTCTAGTTTCATCATAACAAACTTAAATCCAAAACTCAGAATTCTTATCATTCATACCTTAATCTGCTAAGCTAGATTTTTAAAGTCACGGAACAAAAAATGACTCATAAGCGCCAAACTCTTTTAGCCTTACTGGCAATTTTTATCGTGCCACTTTCAGGATTAAGCATCGATATTTATGTGCCCTCACTGCCTGCAGTAAGTCAATATTTCAATGTCGACAAATCAGCTGCACAATTAACCATTTCCACTTATCTATTAGGCTTAGGACTCATGCAGTTACTGGCTGGTAGTATCTCGGATAGCTTTGGTCGTAAGAAGCCTTTCTTGATCGGAATTATAATTTATATATTCACAGCACTACTGATTCCAATGAGCTCTAGCATCACTGAGTTACAATGGCTTCGATTCCTACAAGGCATTGCTGTCGCCTGCTTTATTGTTCCCATGAGAGCAATACTTTCTGATTTATTTTCAGGAAAGAAATTACATACGATGATCAATTACATGACTATCTCCTGGGCACTTGGCCCGATCATCGCACCCAGTATTGGCGGATATCTACAATTTTATTTGGGTTGGCATGCGCCATTTTATTTTCTCGCGATTTACGCCACTATAATGCTAGTGTTTAATTTGGCATTAATGCCCGAAACTATCATTCATTCCCACCCATTCAATCTTAAAAAAATTCGAAAAAATTTCATAGAAATCCTGACTCATCAAAAATTTATCATGAATTTATTTTATCTCGGATTTCTCTTCACCATGTTAGTTTTATTTGGCGTAATTGGATCGTTTTTAATTCAGCATGGGTTACACTATTCTTCCATCGATTTTGGGAACATGGGTCTGTTGATGGGTCTTGCTTGGTTCCTTGGTAATATCACCAATCGGTTTTCCCTTGAAATTGATTTCAGAAAAAAAAGCATTTTGTCTTTTGTGGTAATGATTGCAACAAGCTTAGTAATGTTGAATTATGCCTTATTTCACCCAATCACTATTCAAACTATTATTATACCTACTGCTGTAATGCTTTATTTCGCTGGTTTGATATTTCCGAATTACTTGGCGCAAGGGATTTCTCTTTTCCCCCAGATGGGCGCTACCGCTAATTCATTGATGGGTGCTTCAATGACTTTTTTCAGCGCAGTCGGCACTGCTATCGGATCACTCTTAAAATCTGACAGCCCCGTTCCTTTAGCATTGGCTTATTTAACGATTACAGCGGCGTGTGTGATTTTATTTGGGGTGTGTTCGAGAAAAGAAACTTAGATTTTTTTAATATCAGAAAAAATTTTCAACTAAACTACTTTCCAGCTCCTGCGGCAGCTACTCTCAAATCTGGGCTTAAAACAGCGGCTGCTATATTAGCTTCCTCTAACAAACCCTCTACCACTTTGAAATGAAGCTCTAATTTCCCCATCATTTCTTCAGGGATTCTC
>CAIQCE010000068.1 GCA_903870185.1 uncultured Gammaproteobacteria bacterium | reverse complement strand
TGGCTGGGTGGCAGAGTGGTTATGCAGCGGCCTGCAAAGCCGTGGACGCCGGTTCGATTCCGACCCCAGCCTTTTTTTAAACCCAGATTCTGTGCTTAGAGTCGTAGCGAGAAGGTTTAATGTGTTGAAGATGCTGGTTATTTTTGATAATTTTTTCGAAAGCAGTAGTTACCGCTACGGTGAGAAAAAATTATCAAAAATAACCGGTAGATTCAACGCAGTGGGCCTTCGTAGTAGACTCTAGGTGCAGAATCTAGGTTGGAACATCCACCCGCCCGGGTGGCGGAATAGGTAGACGCAAGGGACTTAAAATCCCTCGAGAAGCAATTCTCGTGCCGGTTCGACTCCGGCCCCGGGCACCAATCACCAATCACACTTCCAGTAGCTTCCAGTTAAGAAAAATATTCCCCTTAAATCAACAATGGATTGCTACACTTATCTTGTTCCTCATCTGCTTTATGACGCATAGCCACTTCGCAGCGGTGATAATGCCTCCTTTTACTTTCATAGTACGAAATCATGTAATGCTGTTTTTTGTCGATGTACAACTCTTTAGCTACTTGTACCGAAGGATAGGGTATCACTTTTTCAAGCTCAACTTGATCTCTGTAAATACTTTGGAGTTGCTGATAACAACGGATGGCTACTAAATACTGTTCACCAGTTTCTGCTTCCTTGGCAGCAACGCTCAATCGCTCAATTTCTATAGAAGCTTCTGCGGTTTGCTCAGTTATGTCAATCACTGTCCATCGCTTGAATTTATGGACAACCGTCACCGCATCGCTAGAAGAAGCCCAATCACACAGTGCTTTATAAGCTGTCTCGTCTTTGGCACCCAATACACCTTTGTAGTCAGGTTTAGAAAAAACCAAAAATCGCAACTTACCTAAATTTCGTCCCTGAATGGCTTCATGAACTTGAGTTGAGCCTTTTGCATAATAAGGCCCTGGCGATCGCGCATGGGGGTCTGCCCCATATTCAAGCAATAAACCAGCCACAGAATAATCATGAGTAGTGATATTCCTCATGGCCTTGTCCAAAGGATACAGCCCAAGTTTTTTAGAGGGCGTTTTTAATAGATGAGCTATTTTATCAGAATGTCGGCGAAGATAAATTTCCACCTCTTCCCGTCGCCCATAGCCAGCAAGATTGTAAAATTCTTCAGAATCACCTCGCCTAGAAAAAATGGAGTATCGCATCTTGTCGCCACCCTTAAGGTATTGAATATTTCTTATTCTTTCTAGGAAGTTAACTTAAGCTTGGAATAATCCCAGATTAAGAGTAAAAAGCTATGGAAGGTTACTTAAGTCTATTATTAGAGCATTTAATCACAACAACTGCAAAATTTTCGTGGCTAAGGCCTTGTAGGTGCAATCATAAATCCTAGTAGAAAATATGAACTTTCTAGCACCGCATTACCTGACAATATTCCTGCAAATTTACAGGAGGCGCCAGCCACCGAGATTCCTTGTGCCAGTAAAATAAATAAAGTTCTTGGTAAAAGGTTAGTATGAGCCTTTAAAGCTTTAAATTTTGCTTCTTCTGATTCCCGATCTCCCTCATGAAGAATTTTATGTACGTTAGTCTTGTATTGCTCGATAAGAGCCATTTCCTTACGACCCGTCGTATAAGCATCGACACCTATGACAATGACTAGGGTGATAGCAAGGTTTGCTAGAGTAAGGCCAAAAGCACTCGCATAAGTAGCCGTGTCAGCCGGAATGAAAAGCGCTGTTGCTGCCGCAACAAGTAAAGTAGAAATAAGCATCCCTGCCTTTTTTACAGTTTCTGCTGTAGAAGAGGGCTCAAATAGTTTAATGAATTTTGCTTCCTCACGGGAAGAGACTGCACTGGCTGCATCGCCCTCCGCTGGAGAGGCTGGCTCATGATGAGTAGCAGCAGGAATATCCCTGCTGGCTGGGTTATTGGGCATCGGCTCATTCCTTTAATCAAGATCCCAATAGCAGTATAGACCAAGACATTAGAAGTGAAGGCTCTTAAATGAAGGTTTAGGCTTAATTAGCTTTAGAAAAGTTAACGGCATTTTATTCGGTCCAACTTGAGTGCTTGTATGTGATATCGCTTTATGATATCGTTCATTTTATGAATAAAACTCACCACAAAACGTTGGAAGCAATTTTTCAGCGTCCTACACCTTCTGGTCTTGAATGGAGGCGGATGGAAGCATTATTCTTAGCTGTAGGTGCAGAGTTAATTGAAGGTTCAGGATCGAGAGTAAGATTTATGATGAATGATGTGATTGGTACTTTTCACCGGCCACATCCTCAAAAGGAGGCCAAACCATACCAGGTTCGGGATGCAAGGGAGTTTCTTGAAAAGATAGGAGTAAAACCATGAGTGCAATGATTTATAAAAAATATGCAGCACGTATTGAATACAGTGATGAAGATGAATGCTTTATTGGTCGCATTGCAGGTATTAATGATGTGATTGGATTTCATGGAAAAACTGTGGCCGAATTAAAGAATGCTTTTCATGAAGCTGTAGATGATTATCTTGCTACATGCAAAAAATTGGGTAGGGCACCACAAAAACCTTATTCAGGAAAGATAGCTTTACGTCTTTCGCCTGAAGTTCATGCTAGAGTTGCGATGCTTGCAGAAGCACATCATAAAAGTATTAATGCCTGGGTTGCAGAGGTGTTGGCTGGGGCTCATTGAGTTTTTTTATGTCGAAATATCAAAAAACTTTGAGGGCATATGTAAGTTTATAACTTACTAATGCCCCTTATTAATTCTATCCGGCGAATGATGTCTCAGGTAGTCCGCTTATGGAAAGGTCGAGTGAAAAAAGTGCTCCTGCTGGTTCGGGAAGAGTTTTGTCCTCATTGATATCTCTTGAGCATGATGTGACAAACAAAGTTTGGAAATTTTCTCCGCCAAAAATGCAGCTAGTGGGTCTTTTTATGGGAAATTTTATTTCTCTATCTATGTTGCCATCCGGTGATATGCGTAAAATTTTTCCGCCGTCCCATAGGGCGAGCCAGATAAATCCTGCACTGTCTATAGTCAATCCATCCGGGAATCCATCCTCTGGCTTAATTTGAATAAATATTCGTCGATTACTGATTTGTCCCAGGGCTAAATCAAAATCATATTGATAAACACAGTGTCTTAAAGTATCTGTAAAGTAAAAAATTTTATCATCAGGGCTCCAACCCAAGCCATTTGAAATGGTAATTCCATATTCCATTTGAGTTGCAGTACCATCAGGATCTATGCGGAATAAACCTCCTTGAGGATTTTCCAAGCTTCGATCTGCCATGCCCACCCAAAATCTTCCAAGTCGATCACATTTTCCATCATTAAAGCGTAGCCCTGTATGAGTTGTAGTGGGAAGTGTTACTATTTTCTCCAGTTTATTATTTTCTAATTCAAGAGAATAAATGCTATTACCAACGGCCACTATCAGCCCTCCACTTGCACGTAGTACTAATGCGCCAATTATTTCAGGCATTTTCCATGACTTGTGCTCATTGGTTTCAATAGCTAAGTAATGTACGCTGTATTCAGCTATATCAAGCCAATATAATTTTTTTTCTTTTGGGTCCCACATGGGCCCTTCGCCTAATGCAGCTGGCACTGATCCTGGATAACTAAGCTTTTTAAACATATATCTTTCCTTTGATATTAGGAAACCTAGGGGACGTACGTAAGTTGTCAACTTACTTTCTTGCATCTTATTTTAAAGCACAAATAATCTCACAAGCTTAATACAGGCATAAGAATATTTTCCTTCAAATTTATCGTAAATGGATTTTAGCTGTCCATCTTGAGATTTAGTCAGTTCTGAAAAAATAACATCGAAGTCATT
>CAIQCE010000067.1 GCA_903870185.1 uncultured Gammaproteobacteria bacterium | reverse complement strand
GAGAGAATTATTCAAGCTGAATCCACGCAAAAATTGACTATCGAGTTGACTTGTCATCCTAAGCTTGATGAGAGCGTTGATGTTATGATTTACAACGCATTGGAAGCTCGTCGTTTTCCACTAAGAGAGCTCAAGCTACTATCGTCTTTGTTTGGTGAAAGAGATGAATTAATAAGTAAGTATTTGTGTCTTTTTATGAATAGTTTGCTCATCAATAAAGATCAGCTTCAATTAGAAGTAATTTCGTTCGGTTCAAGTCTTGTCTTAACAAAAGAAATTTTAGATCATTTTGAACATTTAGTGACTGAAATGCCAAGCTTGAAATATATTTTATCGATGCCTTCCAGCGAGGCTAAATTAGATAAATCTCTTCATGAGCAATATAACACCATTAAAACAACTTTAGCCAGGCGCCAGACAGAAGCAGAGAATCCACGGTCAACAGTTGTTCCTCGCTCTCCCAGCTCAGCTGTACTCGCTAATCCATTAGCAGCTGCTCTTCCGAGTGAGGGAGAGGTTCCTCGACGGCGCTCTTCTTCAGTCACGTCTGTGTTTGCGCCTGCTTCTCCTCCCGTTCTAGTTTTACCTGATTTTTATGAGGGGGATCATTGCAGGCCTGACCTCTTAAGATTTACAACAAATGCTAGGCGAAGTTTTTAATTATGATATATTCATATCCATCTTTTTATCTTTAGGGCTGAGGGTGGATGTCTTCATATCTCAGGAGTTGCAACTACAAGGAAAAAATCTGAAAAGATGGCGATATTAGTAACCGGGGGAGCCGGGTTTATTGGTGGTAATTTTGTACTCGACTGGTTAGCAGAAACTGATGAACCTGTTATTAATTTAGATAAACTTACTTATGCGGGTAATCTGCAAAACTTAAGTCAGCTTAAAAATGATTCCCGCCATGTTTTTATAAGAGGCGATATTGCTGACGCCGCCTTAGTGAGTCAATTATTGCTTCAACATAAGGTCCGTGCTGTCGTTAATTTTGCAGCTGAGTCTCATGTAGATCGTTCCATCCATGGTCCTGAAGACTTTATTCAAACGAACATAGTGGGCACCTTTAGATTACTAGAGACAGTTCGAGCTTATTGGCAAGGACTGGCAGGAATTGATAAAGAAAATTTCCGTTTTCTGCATGTTTCTACTGATGAGGTTTATGGTTCTTTAGAGGCTAATGAAGCTCCTTTTTCTGAGACCAATCAATATCAGCCCAATAGTCCCTATAGTGCTAGTAAAGCAGCTTCAGACCACTTAGTGCGAGCTTACTATCACACCTATGGGTTACCAGTGCTCACCACTAATTGCTCGAATAATTATGGCCCCCTGCAATTCCCTGAGAAACTAATACCTCTGGTATTACATAATGCATTAGCAGGGCAATCATTGCCGATTTATGGGGATGGTTCAAATGTTCGTGATTGGCTCTATGTGGGTGATCATTGTTCTGCCATTCGTCAGGTTTTGGCAGCCGGTCAGCTGGGAGAAGTTTACAATATTGGTGGTTTAAATGAAAAAACTAATCTTGAAGTCGTGCACACACTCTGTGAAGTTTTGGATGAGTTAAGCCCCAGGGCTGATGGGGGCTCCTATCAAACTCAAATTACCTTTGTTCAAGATCGTCCAGGCCATGATCGACGTTATGCCATCGATACTACTAAAATTAGCAGTCAATTGAATTGGACTCCTAAGGAAACTTTTGAAAGTGGTATACGTCGAACGGTGCAGTGGTATCTGGATCACCAAACTTGGGTGGAGGCGGTGACGACAGGTGCGTATCGTGAATGGACTGAGAGGCATTATCGATGAAAATATTATTGTTAGGGGCTAATGGCCAAGTGGGATGGGAGCTTAGGCGTTCATTGATTTCATTGGGGGAGTTAGTTGCTTGTGATCGCACAACAGCGGACCTTGAACAACAGGATAATTTAGCTCATTTAGTGAAAAGTTTAGCACCCGATATCATTGTAAACGCTGCTGCTTATACGGCAGTAGATCGTGCCGAAACAGAGGTGGATAAAGCTAATCTCATTAATGCTAAAGCCGTCGGTTTGTTAGCGAAGTTGGCAGCAGAATCGGGTGCTTGGTTAGTGCATTATTCTACCGATTATGTATTCAATGGCGCTGGACAGAAAGCCTATAAAGAAACTGATGCGACTTCACCCTTGAACATTTATGGGGCAAGTAAATTAGCGGGAGAACAGGCGATTGTAGAGAGCGGATGCCAGCATTTAATTTTCCGAACTAGCTGGGTTTATGGGGCTCATGGCCACAACTTCGTTAAAACTATTTTGCGTTTAGGCCAAGAGCGTGATGAATTGAAAATTGTAGGGGATCAGATAGGTGCGCCAACGGGAGCAGAGTTAATTGCCGATGTTACAGCATTAGCCCTTTACAGAATTATGCTAGATTCTAGTAAGGCCTCTAGTCTTTCAGGTATTTATCACCTAACCGCATCGGGTGAAACCAGTTGGCATGGATATGCTCAATATATTTTGAATCTTGCTGCGGAGAAAGGAGTTAAACTTAAAGTGCTATCCGAACAGGTCACCTCAATCACGACAGCCGAGTATCCGGTACCAGCTAAAAGGCCCATGAATTCACGGCTTGATTTGGAAAAAATACAAACGATTTTTGGAGTGTCCTTGCCTCATTGGCAAGTAGGTGTGGGACGTGTCCTCTCTGAAATTATGACAGGAGTTCATTAATGAAAAAGCGAAAAGGGATTATTCTTGCAGGTGGGGCCGGTACTCGATTGCATCCTGCTACTCTAGCTATTTCTAAGCAATTATTGCCGATATTTGATAAGCCGATGGTTTATTATCCCTTGTCAGTATTGATGATGACTGATATCCAAGAAATTTTGCTTATTTCGACTCCGAGAGACATTCCACAGTTTCAGGCTTTGCTGGGTGATGGTTCGCAATGGGGGCTCTCTATCCAATATGCCGTTCAGCCTTCACCCGATGGATTGGCTCAGGCCTTTATTATCGCAGAAGAGTTTCTTGATAATAGTCCTTCTGCCTTAGTGTTGGGGGACAATATTTTTTATGGCTATAATTTCTATGATTTATTAAAAGCTGCAGATCTTCGGGAAAATGAGGCCACTATTTTTGCTTATCGAGTTCAGGATCCAGAGCGATATGGTGTCGCTGAATTTGATCAACATGGAAAAGTGATTAGCCTTGAAGAAAAGCCTAAAGCTCCAAAATCCAATTATGCGATTACGGGCCTTTATTTTTACGACAATCAAGCACCGGAATTGGCGAAACAGCTTAAGCCATCTCCTCGTGGAGAATTAGAAATTACTGATCTTAACCGATTGTACTTAGAGAAAAATAAACTATCAGTCGAAATAATGACTCGTGGTTTTGCATGGTTGGATACAGGAACTCATGAATCCATGATCGAAGCGCATCAATTTGTTCAAACTATAGAACATCGGCAAGGACTTAAAATAGCGTGTCCAGAAGAAATTGCATTTCGAAAGCGTTGGATCACCCCTGAACAGCTGCAAAAAATATGTGATCGCTATAAAAATGGTTATGGTCGATATTTATTACAAGTATTGAAGGAGGTTCATTTCTGATGAAAGCAATTCCACTCGCGATTTCCGAGGTCATTTTATTTGAGCCTAAAGTATTCGGTGATGATAGAGGTTTTTTCTTTGAAAGCTTTAATTACAAAATCTTTAGTGATGCCACTCAGTTAACGCCTGAATTTGTACAAGATAATCACTCAAAATCCTCTAAAGGGGTTTTAAGAGGGTTGCATTACCAGCTTGCTCCTAAAACTCAAGGGAAATTAGTTCGAGTGACTGCCGGTGAAGTTTTTGATGTTGCTGTCGATATTCGTAAAAATTCCCCGACATTTGGGAGATGGGTGGGTGCGATTTTATCAGGTGAAAACAAAAAACAATTATGGGTTCCTGAGGGATTCGCTCATGGTTTTTTAACACTATCCGATACAGCTGAATTTCTTTATAAAACGACGGACTATTATGCGCCCGAACTTGAACGCTCCATACAATGGGATGATGCTAGTATTGGAATCGAATGGCCTTATGAAGGAACCCCTATTTTATCTGCTAAAGATCAAAATGGGGTTCCATTTTCAGAAGCTGAAGTATTTGATTAAGGTATGATGTAGGTCGGGCCGCGCTTTTCAGGCCTGACGTGCCCGTTCTTTTGATGCTGGTAATCCGTTCTTGTTGGGCCGCGCTGCGCAGCGCCAAGCCGTCGTCCTCTGGCTTGACCAGAGGATCCATAAAGATGACCTTTATTGCCGACAAAGCCTGATATTTGGAATAGTATTTTCTTCTACGGGTTTAGTCGATCGAAATGAATTGATATCTAAGCCGCCTCTTCGAGTTGATCGGCCATAAACCGTTAATTCAGAAGGGTGGCATCGCTGCATAATCTGCATGAAAATTTTCTCAATGCATTGTTCGTGAAACTCATTATCATTTCTAAATGAAACGATATAACGAAGCAATCCTTCATGATTGATTTTCGCACCTTTGTAATGGATTTGAACGCTGCACCAATCGGGTTGATTCGTTACCAAACAATTGGATTTTAATAGATCTGAGCATAGTGTCTCTTCTACTTCTTCATCTTCAATTTTTAAGAATGCTGGATCAGCATTATAAACAGAGCATTCAATATCTAGTTCATCCAGAGAGATTCCTTTAAGAGTAGGGAAGACTCTGTGTTCTTTAAAGTCATGAACCGGAGTAATTTTAATATTCACTGAAGAGCCGTTTAAACATGCTCTGAAATCATTTTTAACTAGGGCTTCTACCGTTTCCGCATCTTTAAATTGTGTATTATTGAATGAATTAAAGTAGAGCTTCATAGACTTTGATTCAATGATATTTTCAGAATCACAAACAATAAAAATTTCAGCCACTGCCGCTATGGGCTTTCCTTTTTCATTGAGCCAAGAAACCTCATAATGATTCCAAAGATCAAAACCAAAAAATGGCAGCTCACCTTTGACACCGATCTGATCACGCTTGGATTTTCGAGGCATAGGGAAGAGTAGCTTTGGGTCATAATGACTTTGATATTGGGTCTTTTTGCCTAGCTCTGATTGTTCGGGGTTTCCGTAATGTGTTGGCATGTTTTGTCTCATTATATTTTTGGTTGTAGGTTGGTGCAAAGCGTAACACGGCACAACATTAAATCATAAACGTAGGTTAGTGCCAAGCGACAGAACGGACTAAAAAATCAACATATTCTTATCATGTTAATATAAAAGAAAGTGCAGGGATTGAGGCGTACAGCCCGATCTACTAAATGTGAGTTGATTTAGACTTGCCATGTAAGTATTATTCCTCTAGTTCTAAAAAATAAATCAACCGGTGGGTGTGGTTCTAAAAAATGAAAATCTTAATTAAGCAATCTCAATTCTACAGCCCTAATAAATATGATCGTATACAAGGGATCGTTGATTTTGTAAATGCTTTGCGGCAGGGTTTATT
>CAIQCE010000066.1 GCA_903870185.1 uncultured Gammaproteobacteria bacterium | reverse complement strand
GCGCGATAAGAATAATTAAATAAATAAATGGACTCTTAGGGCTAATACCTAGTTGTGAAAATACTTGAGAAACATGGCTGATAGAGGTGCCTGTTTTATAGGCTTGAAGTAATGGATATGCAACAATGGTAATTATCAGCACCTTAAATAAACGACTTAGGGCTGATAAGAACAAAAGCTTGGGATTTTGTTTTAAAATAGCGAAACAGGTTTTAATTAATGCTTGAGCTTGTTGTTTAGATTTTTTCATTGCTAAGTTATGCCTGTTCCTTTCTTTAGGTGCCTGGCACCTAAATGTTCCTTTTGTGGCGCCAAGCGCGGCGCGGCCCAACAATTCATTTTTTAATCAAACTGAAGTATACTTCAATCACTTAACAGGATCATCAAATTTGAAAAATCGTAATCGCTATTTTATAGACTCATATGAGGGCGGTGAAGCCGCCATTTTAATCCAAGTCGACTTTCATCAATCTAAGTTTCAATCTGAATTTGAAGAATTTCGTGAGCTTGCTCTTTCTGCTGGAGTAAAGGTTTTGTCGATGATGGAGGCTAGGCGTTTGCAGCCTACCGCTAAATATTTTTTAGGTGAAGGAAAGGCTCAGGAATTAGCCGAACAAGTAAAAGCTCTAGAGGCTGAAGTGGTTTTGGTTAATCACGATCTCAGCGCTGCTCAACAGCGAAATTTAGAAAATCTCTGTCATTGCCGAGTAGTGGATAGGACTGCTTTAATCCTCGATATTTTTGCGTCGAGAGCTCGAAGTTTTGAAGGCCGATTGCAGGTCGAGTTAGCTCAATTAGAACACCTTCGAACTCGTCTTGTTCGTGGATGGACTCACTTAGAACGGCAAAAAGGAGGGATCGGTTTAAGGGGCCCCGGGGAAACTCAGCTAGAAAGTGATAAGCGTATGATTGGGCTTAGAATCAAAGCAATTAAAAATGAGTTGAAACTAGTACTCAAGCAGCGAGAGCAGCGTAGACGCGCAAGGGTTCGAGCTGAAATCCCAACTCTCAGTTTAGTGGGATATACGAATGCTGGAAAATCCAGTGTTTTTAATCGACTCACACAAGCCAATGTTTATGCAGCTGATCAATTATTTGCGACTCTAGATCCAACTTTAAGAAAACTCACTTTGCCCAAATTAGGTAAAATTATACTGGCAGATACGGTTGGTTTTATTCGTGATCTACCTCATGAATTAGTCGCTGCATTTCGGGCGACTTTAGAAGAGACACAATTGGCCGATTTATTGCTTCATGTGATGGACTCTCATGAAGAAGACATAGCCGATATTCGTGCTGAAGTTGATCTAGTCCTGAAAAGTATTGAGGCGGATCAAATACCTCAGCTTTTAATTTATAATAAAATCGATTTACGAGCAGGAGCTCAGCCTAGAATTGATAGAAATTCTGAAGGTAAGCCTTGGCGAGTTTGGCTATCCGCTAAAACAGGTGAAGGATTTGATCTTTTGGAGCAGGCATTAGTTGAGATTTTAGGCGAGGGGATGCTTCAAACTGAAGTTCGACTAGGTCCTGAGTCTGGTAAATTGAGAGCTGAGTTGTACGCTCTTAAAGTGATTAAAAATGAGATTCTGCTGGATGAGGGCGGTTGGTTACTAAAATTAGAAATACCTGCTGCCGATTATAAGCGATTTTTCCCTGGGTTCTAAACATTCAATTTTATAGACATGCTCTGTTTCAATTAAATAATATTGACAAGTACCCTTCAAAGGGGTGCTTTTAATTTATCAAGGAGTATGTGGTGAATATCTTTGATGTGGAATTGTCCAAGCAGGCAATGCATGACTTGCGCAAGGTTCCTTCTTATATTGCTCAAAAGTTACAGGCTTGGATTCATCACATTGCTTACTATGAATTACATGAGACAAGGAGAGTCTCAGGATATCATGATGAGCAGTTAAAGGGAGAGAGGTTTGGACAGCGCTCTATCAGATTAAATCGATCTTACAGGGCCATTTATCAAATCGATAAAGAAGGTTCAGTGGAAATAATTTGTGTACTAGAGGTCAATAAACATGATTACTAAAAAAACTCAAAAGTCCTTGGATTTTCTTGAAAAACTTTCTGGTAAGTTAACCTTAGGTGGTTTTATATCTGCCATTAGGCAGGCGGAAGAAATTTCCCAAGTGGCTTTCGCTGAAAAGATACAACTATCTAGGCAGTATCTGTGTGATTTAGAAAAAGGTCGACGATTTGTGACTCCTAAGGCTGCGGCCGAATTTGCTAAAAAATTGGGTTATTCGCCTCAGCAATTTGTGAGACTTTGTTTACAGGATATGCTGGATCGCGATGGGCTTAAGTTGATCGTTGATATTCACAAGGCTGCTTAAACCTAGATTCTGTACTTAGAGCCTACTACGAAGGCCTTCTGCATTGAATCTAGGCAGCAATTCCCGCTGAGCCCGGGAGGGGTTATATTTAAAGGATTTTGACTGGACTAAAAATTTATTTTTCGTAAACTTTGCACTCACACTGAAGGAGGTGTTTAGGATGGAAGTAAAGTTCCCGAAGAAGATGAGGAAGCATTTGTGATATTTGCGCAGAGTTTTTTTCAAGAATCAAATTTTTTGATATATTTCGATTTGCTGTATTAAGGCACAAATGAGCTCCATTTCACTGCACCTATAGTTGAACTGATAGTAGTATGGCTTCTGCCAGCAAACATTGCATGAGGATTTGAGGATAAGGGCACTGCTGTACTCAATAACGCTGGAAAATGCCGCTCAAAAACCATTTCACATGTGTCTGCCAATGTGTTTGCTAATTGTGTTAAGTGCGGATTTACGGGAAAACAAAGTGATCTTCGACGCAAAGTCTCATCATCCAGGTAGTATCTAGGGTCCTCGGTTCTCTCTACCGGGAATAATGCGGGCAAACCTAAAGCCGTAAGCGCATGCGTACCACCAGAATTAGGGCCAATGACTAACTTAACTTTATAATGGTCTTTTAGATATTTTATAACATACGCCTGAGCTAAGAATTGTTGATTTATGTCATTGCAAATATCTCTACCTAAAAATTTATATCCGCTAAAACTATAAAACTTTAAGTGACTTGTGCGTGACCTTAAGAAACTAAGAGGGGGCTGATGACAACTTTCTCCAAAAAAACTAACATCACCTGCATCGTCGCCCACAAGGAATAATTTTTTAATTTGCGCCTCTTTCCTTAGTTTTTCATTGAAACTAATAATTGCTTGAGTGGCTTGTAAAAGAAAGATCTTGGTCGAAATTTCATATGCTTTTCTGCTTAGATCATAGGTAGATGTGCCTCGTTTTCTTAAAATCAAGATGGCCGATTGTTCTGATGTTTGTTTTGTTTCTGCAATTTCCATGTCAACATACATGCCTATATCTTCTTGAGTAAAGGGAGATAATGAACGTGTTATTTCGCCAGAAAAATCTTGTATTGCATCGGTTATGGTCAATCCTAGTAATTCTGGTAAAACTTCCTTTTTACCCTTCCAATGATACTTATCTCGGCCATGTTG
>CAIQCE010000065.1 GCA_903870185.1 uncultured Gammaproteobacteria bacterium | reverse complement strand
TTTTGTTAGGCCGCGCTACGCTTGGGGCCAACCTACATGAACGACGTATTAGGAGAACTGCAAATGCTCAACTATCAGCTCCACAATTTTGGGTAATGCGGCTTCTGGTAATCCGTGCCCCATGTTTTCGATGATTTCGAGTCGGCTTTTAGGTATAAGGTTATTGAGTTGTTCAGCATGCTCGATTGAAAATGCGGGATCTGAATCTCCATGAATGATCAGTGTATGAGTTTTAAGATTTTTTAAATTTTCATTTCGAGGTTTCGCTGAAATGATGGCCAATAATTGCCTTAATGAGCCTTCAGGGTGATAAGCTCGCTCATAGGTTTTTTTAAAAATTTCACGAGCTGCAATTTCACTCTCAGCATCAGGATGATTATAAATTCTAAATATTTTAAGGCGATGTTCAAGAAAGCCTTCTAGATTATCGATTGCCCTACTTGGAGAGGAAAAAAAATTCATGACTTCTGGGCTAGGTGAAGGCAAGTCATTATCACCACTGGTCGTCGCGATACAAGTTAAACTTAAAATACGATCAGGGAATTCTGAGGCAAAGATTTGAGCGATCATGCCTCCCATTGAAACCCCCGCAATATGAGCCTTTTTAACAGCTAAAGTCGCCATCAGTAAAATGATATCCGATGCCATATCATTGAGCGAATAAGGAGGGTCTAAAATAATGCCTTTTTCTTTTAGGGCAATGACATCTGATAAATTGGGGGTTTCTAAGTGATCATAATAAGTCGATAAACCTACATCACGATTATCAAATACAATTACATAAAAGTCTTTTTCAGCCAAGCCATCCAATAGCTTTTGTGGCCAATTGATCAGCTGGCTTCCAAAACCTGAAATTAAAATTAAAGGAGAATGGTTTGGATTTCCGAAAGTTTCATAAGCAATTTTAATAGGGGTCATTTATTTTTAATCTCATTAAGGTGCTCTAAAATTTTTTTAGCCAATTCACGCGGTTGGTGATTATCGGTCAAATATTGTAAATGAGCTATTTCTTGATATAAGGGTTCACGTTTAGAATTTAATTCTATTAATTCTTTTTGGGTTAGATTTTGAGCTAATGGACGAACATCTTTTCTAAAGGAGGTGCGGACAAATTGCTCACTCGGTGAAACTTGAAGATAGATAACAGTGCCAGAGTTATGAAGGATAGATCGAGTGCTTGGATTCAATACAGCTCCTCCACCCGTGGATAGGATAATGCCTTTTTCTTGAGTTAGCTCAGCAATAATTCCAGCTTCACGTTTTCTAAACCCTTCTTCTTTTTCAACTTCAAAGATCCAAGCAATAGTCACTCCAACCCTTTTTTCTATTTCTGAATCAGAGTCTATGAATTTAAGCCCTGTTAGTTTAGAAAGCTGGGCTCCTACGCTAGATTTTCCAGAGCCCATGGGGCCGATGAGGTACAAATTGGTGTTGGGAGTGGGCGATTTCATGGTTTAAGGATAGCAAATTTATTAGACAAAATGTAGGTCGGTCTGCGCTTTTCAGGCCCGACAAACCCATTGTTTCATGATACCTAAAAAATCAATCCAACAAAACGGGAGTGATGAAGATCAGGAGCTTCTTTCGCTCATGTAAATGGTTGCGCTGTTGAAATAAATACCCTATGAGGGGAATCTCACTGAGCAGAGGGATTTTTTGGCTTTGTATTTCAGTGGTTTCTTCATAAATTCCACCCAGTACCAAAGTTTCGCGATGATTGAGTAAGACTTGGGTTTTTAGTTCTTGCGTACGAATCGCAGGTACTCCTTGAACACTCATTGTGCTAATCTTATCCTGGTTTACTATCAATTGAACAAGTATTTGGTTATGGGGCAATATGGTAGGTGTGACTTTCAGTTTTAATACGGCTTTTTTAAAAGTCACGCTGGTATTCCCTGTCGCGGTTTGTTCTTGGTAAGGTATTTCCTCACCTGATTCGATCGAAGCGGTGGCCCTATCGTGAGTCATAAGTTCGGGACTGGAAATGATACTGGCGTGCCCATCTTCTTCTAGCGCTTTTAGCTGTAAATCAATTAATGAATCATTCATAACTTTAGCAAAAGGGATTTTAAAGCTGCCAACTTGGCTTGAGTAATTGGGAAAATCCATTTCAAAACCTTGTTGATTAGTCGATCTGGATTCCTGTGCGAAATTAATTCCGAGAGATCTGAAATATCGTTCATCTACATTGACTACTCGAGCCTTGATTAATACCTGGCGAGTGGGGATATCCAATTTCGAAATGAGTTTTTTTAGATCACGAAGATTATCGCTGGTATCTCGAATCCATATGAAATTAGTTCTAGCATCAGAAAGAATGCTGCCCTTGTGAGATAATAAAGAAGGCTTCTGAAGCTTTATCAATTGAGCAAGTTCAGTTGACTTAGCATAGTGTATGGGAATTATAAGAGCTTGAAGAGAGGCTTTTTTAGAAGATGAAGTTTTTTGATCTAGCGATTGAAATGGATTCTGGGTATTTTTCAATTCACCAAAGGTTGCTTCAGGAGTCCATAATGCCAGTAGTATTAATAATATAAAATTATGGATAAGCATTTTCTAGAACCCAATCTAAAATTAAAAAGTTTTTGTCTGATTTTAAATGAAATTCAGATAAAAATAGTGGTAATTTTGAGTGAGAGAATTCCATCAAAGTGTCAAGTATGGAAGTATAATTCCCTGCTATCTGAGTTCTAATAGATCTAGTATGGCTGCGTGATATTCCTGTTGAATTAGGTTCTATGCTGATTAATTTTAAATGATGTGATTTGACTAATTTATGTGTAAGATCGAGCATATCAGGTTCTTTAAATGATGAAATATTGGGATTAATTTCATTAGATCTTAGTATTGAAAGTTTAGTTAAAATCTCATTGTTTTTTTGTTGAAGTGTGTACCATTCAGTAATCTTATTGTTTAGCCATGCTGCGTAAGCACTGATTAATATAATGATTATCATGATTAAAAATGACCTATATTGATTTGAAATTTTATTTAATATCAGCATGAATAGTGAATTTTAGTAAGTTTGAATTTTCATGAAGCATGTGGAGCTCATGAAGCTCTGATTTTTTAATAAAGCTCAATTGATTGATTTTGATTAATATATTTTTTGCAACATTAAAGTCAGCGCCAATGCCTTCTAATAGTATTTTTGAATTTATTAGGGAGAATTTCAAAATTTGAATTTCTTCTTGTTCAATTATTTTAAGAACTGAGACAGAATTAACTAATATGGAACGGTTAAGTTTAATTTTAATTATTTTTTCGTCGGGGCCTTTCTCCATTTGTATTTCCCAGGGTTCGAAAGTTTTTAGCAATTGTTGTCTGTTGGCGGTGTTGCGCCACTCGTTTCTGCACATATTGGTAGCCATGGTATAGAGCCAGGTACTGAACTTCCGGGAGGTATCGAATG
>CAIQCE010000064.1 GCA_903870185.1 uncultured Gammaproteobacteria bacterium | reverse complement strand
GAACAGCACGTTTCTTAGCAATTAGGAGGCACCCTGAGGTTTCCTTATCCAAACGATGGACCAGCTCTAAGAACTTAGATTGAGACCTCAATACCCTTAAAGCCTCGATCAAACCCGAATCTTGGCCTGTTCCACCATGAACTGGAATACCGGCCGGCTTATTAATGATAATCAAGCCAGGATCTTCAAATAGGATCCTTTGCTCCAAAAACTGGAGTAAACCTGCGCTCGGTGCTTGAACTTCGCCCGGTTCAGGCAAATGAAAAGGCGGGATCCGAACCAAATCCCCGGCTTGCACCCGATAATCTACCTTAACCCGATGCTTATTGACCCGAACTTCACCCTTCCTCACAGCTTTATACAACCGAGTCTTCGGCAAACCCTTTAGGCGAGAAATTAGATAATTATCAAGGCGTTGGCCTTCATTCTGTCGATCAACTGTAATAAAACTAACGGCCATGCTAAAACCCCAATGACAAAAGCAGACTTTATACCATCGATTAACCCTCGGCACCAGTTACGTACCGGGTACTGCTATTGATGAATGTACTAAAGGCTGTTATATTCTCGCGAGGCGTATAGCTGTTAGGCATACGATCCTAAGTAGCCAAGAAATTTTGGCATGATATAAACAGCGCTTACATTAAAACTTAAGGCCCGAGCAAGGTCATTCATGCGCCGTTTTGTATATAAAAATTGGAAGCCAAAGAGCTTAGTAAAATACAGAACACATTAAGGATTCTTCTGAATATCCAAGACTCAATTAAATTGAGCAAGGGCAAGTCCCAATCCCTTCAGATCTTCCTGGCAATTGAAAAAAACTGGTTACTGGATTTCATATCGAAACCTAACCACTGAAACATAAAGCTCTAAATGAGCTGACATGCTCTTATAAAAAGCATGTGACTTATAATTTAGTGGTCCGCATACTCGTGTATGAGTCGGAACTGGCGAACCTGCGAGCTAAAGTTTGTAGTGAAGCACTACTACTACAGGTTGCAAACATGAAAAGAATGTTAGTAAACGCGACTCAAGCCGATGAGGTAAGAGTAGCTCTGGTTGACGATCGTCAACTCTTAGATTTGGATATTGAATACCCCGATCAAAAACGTAAAAAATCCGATATTTACAAAGGTATTATTACCAGCATTGAGCCTAGCTTGGGAGCTGTGTTTGTCAACTATGGCAGTGAACGCCATGGTTTCTTACCTATCAAAGAAATCTCTCGTGAATATTTCTTAACTCACGATCAAGATCATTTAGAAGTCCCTAATATCAATATTGTGCTTAAAGTCGGCCAAGAGCTCGTGGTTCAAGTCGATAAAGAAGAACGTGGCAACAAAGGAGCTGCGCTCACAACTTTCATTAGTCTTGCAGGTTCTTATTTAGTATTGATGCCTAACAATCCTCGAGCCGGTGGTATCTCACGACGAATCGATGGGGAAGAACGTGATCAATTACGTGAATCCATTGGTCAACTCGAAATTCCAGAAGGAATGGGAGTTATTGTCAGAACTGCAGGTGTCAGCAAAGGCAAAGAAGAATTACAGTGGGATCTCAATATCTTGTTACGTTATTGGGAAGCAATCAAACAAGCAGCTGTGGCAAAAGCAGGGCCTTATTTGATTCATGAAGAAGGCGACGTGATTATCCGCGCTATTCGTGATTATTTGCGTCAAGACGTCAATGAAGTCGTGATCGATCAAGTCGATGCCTATGAAAAAGCTCGCCATCATCTCAGTCAAGTTAGACCTGAATTCATTGAGAGAATTAAACTTTATAAAGATGAAACCCCTTTGTTTAGTCGTTTCCAAGTGGAACAACAGATTGAAGCAGCTCATCAAAGAGAAGTTCGATTGCCTTCCGGTGGTTCATTGGTTATCGATCAAACAGAAGCATTGGTGAGTATTGATATCAACTCTTCACGCGCGACCAAAGGTAAGAGCATTGAAGAAACTGCTCTTAATACCAATTTAGAAGCCGCTGTAGAAATCGCTCGTCAATTACGAATCCGAGACATTGGTGGATTAATCGTGATCGATTTCATCGACATGACACCGACTCGTAATCAACGAGAAGTGGAAACTCATCTTCGTGATTCTTTAAGTATGGACCGTGCAAGAATTCAAGTTGGAAGAATTTCTCGATTTGGATTATTGGAAATGTCACGTCAACGTTTACGTTCTTCCTTGAACAAAGCGAGCCAAGTAGCTTGTCCTCGTTGCGAAGGAAAGGGCATGATTCGAAGCGTGGAATCCACTGCTTTATCCATCGTTCATATGATTCAGGAACAAGCATTGCATGCACCTCCACAATCAGAATTCCAACTACAAGCGCCTCTCGATGTAGCCACTTATTTGGTGAATGAAAAACGGGCTCAGATTGAAGCGATTGAAAAACACAATCCAGTGAAAGTGTTGATTATTCCTAATCCCCGTTTGGAAACACCTAACTATTCACTTAAACATATAACTCAAGAAGAGCTTGCTAAAGAAAAACTAGGGGGAGATTTATCTAGTTATCAGATGGTAGAGCTTAACAAAACTGAAACAGTCACTAAAAAATTCGAACCGATCAAAGTGGAAGCAGAACCTGCGATCAATCAATTTTTAAAGCATGATGCTAACGTGGGCATTAATCCTAATTCGCGTGGTCCTATTGCGCAATTAATTAAAAAGCTTTTTGGACTAGGAGCTGTGAAGCCCACTACTCCGAAGACTCGTCAAAGTAATCAAAAGCAACCTTCTCTTGCTAGCTCATTGACGGAAGCGGCTCGTGAACAACATCGCGGCAATCGCTCTCGCAATGAACCACGAGAACGAGGCCCACAACGACCCCGTAACCCTCGACATTCTAATGCAGCACCTGCTGGCAATAGCAATGCCGAAGGTGAAGCAGTTGCTCGTCCTGCACGAAACACTCCTGAAGGTGAGGGTAATACACGTCCTCCTCGAAGCAATGGCAATCGATCAAGACGTGGGAATCGCGGTGGACAAAGACGTTCACAGAATCCAAATGCTGCAGCGGCAACGAATCCTACTCCAACCACTGAAGCAACTGGAACTGTGATACCTTCAAGCCCAGCTGTAGTAGAAGCACCACGAACGACTCAAGCTGCGCCTGAAGTGGCTCATCAGGTTGTTCATCAGCCTGTGGTAACAACACCTCCGAAGGTGGAGTCTGCAGTCGTACATCATGAACCCGTTAAAACTCATGAACCGGTTAAAGTCCCTGCGCCAATATCAGTGCCCATTGTAGAAACACCTGTTGTGAGTGAGCCGCCTAAACGCCCTCATCGACCTCAGCGTGTTGAAGCACCGGCTCAAGATACGGCGAATATTAAGCCGAATGATGAGAGTTAATTAAGGGCGGGGCATCAAATCACGTAGGGTGGGCAATGTAGGTTGGTGCCAAGCATGCATTGCATGCGCGGCCCAACAGAGATTGCAAAAAGAATATGTTGTTTTGTTAGGCCGCGCTTCGCTTGGCACTAACCTACGTTATTGTATAGTCCCGCTGTATGTTCTCGTCGAGCTACACTTACCCCCAGACCGTCGTCCTCTGGCTTGACCAGAGGATCCAGGAAAATCCAGACACCAAAATACCTGCATTTAATATCTCCTTAATCTCAACATGCTAATATAGATCAAATAATCACTAAAATGAGGCCAATTAATGCCATCACATAGAAAAACTGCCACATTAGAACATAAAGTCCTACAAGGAATTTCAGGGCTGAGATATCAGTTGGAATCAGGAAAATCTTTTACATTCGCTTATTCAGAGCTTGACCGAGAACGTGAACGCCAATTTGAAAGACGTACTTTTTTGGGGGAAATGTCCGCTGCGGATCGTTATACTCTGTTACGCTCAGGCTCAACTGACTATAAACTTCATATCAGCCTTTCTCAAGCGTCCTATAAACAACATAAAAAGAAAATCATTGCTATTCTTAATAAATACCTCCAATTAGAAGTGATTGAACGCTTTAAATATACTAATGAGAATTCCCTGATATCCCTTCTTGAAAGGGAGCATAGCAAAGGAAATAGTGCAAATAAGAATTTGGTAGATTGCACAACACGCTTGCTGAATGGTTCACAATTCACTATTTATATACCACTAAAAATTGATTCTGATGATCTTGTATCCATGTTCGAAGAAATTAATCGATATTTAAGTTCTGTTAAAGCTGAGAGGGGCATGCATCCTGCTAACTCCAATGAATCTCCACTAGGTTCTTATTTTAGCTTTAGGCAAGATCATATTAAAGGCTCTCCAAAAGCAACAGACCCCAATCTGCCAGACTATATTCCAGCCTTGGATACAACAGAAGATTCAGATCAACAAGCTCATAACATTGCAGCTCATAAAGCAGGCCAAGAGGAATTCCCTCTCTATAAACTCTTAGCATCAAAGTTAGATGGCTCTGCAATTCCTCTCTCTGATAAAACTCATACAAAATCCCTCACTGATTTGGTGAAAACATCTGTATGTCAATATAGAGACTACACGAGCGCTCATTGTCGATTTTCTTTACTCCACCGACATGGTAAAACAGGCAGAATAAATGCCATGAAACTTAAATATAGACTCATGAGAGTTAGA
Source organism: uncultured Gammaproteobacteria bacterium (assembly GCA_903870185.1). Classification (GTDB taxonomy): domain Bacteria; phylum Pseudomonadota; class Gammaproteobacteria; order Coxiellales; family Coxiellaceae; genus CAIQCE01. The sequence continues at coordinate 4,050 of CAIQCE010000064.1, read as the reverse complement.
AATATAAAAGAATTTCCTGAAATAATATCTTAACTATTGAAAGCAAAATCAGGTAACTTTAATCGACACTCCTTTAAAACAATTTTTCTGAAAAATTTATTTTTTCCTGCGCAAATCGGGGCAGAACTTAATAAAATGGAATCCACTACATTCTATAATTTTGTAGCCAATATTCCGAGGCTTAACAAAACAAAAGCACAGAATCTTAGAATCATAGTTGCCCTAGCTCTTTGCTCAGTACCCCACACTATCTTAATGGATTTAATGAAAGTGGCTGATTCTAAAACAACAGATGAATTCAAGCTTTTTGCCTACTCAAAAATTGATCATGATGATGCAAATACCTTGAAGCTTCAGTTAAATGCGATAGGAGCTGACGATATTTCTGAGATCTTTAATAGTATGGCAATAGCAGTTCCTGTGCCTCTGAGTGACACGGCGGCTGCAGCATTAAGGATGTAAATGATACTGCACCATGCTAGCGCTTGGCACTTAACCCGTCGTCCTCTGGCTTGACCAGAGGATCCAGGAAAAGCTATGCAGGATGCAAAAAAAAATATGTTGTTTTGTTAGGCCGCGCTATCGCTTGGCACTAACCTACACAATTTGATAGTCCCGCTGTAATATCTACGTTGGCCCGCGCTCCGCTTGGGACCAACCTACAACCGCCCCTACAACCGCCATTTAATCTAACCGCTCAGCCTCATCAACCAGCATCACCGGGATATTATTTCGAATGGGGTAAGCGAGTTTATCGACTTTGCAGATCAGTTTTTGCTTAGGCTTATCAAATAATAATGGTCCCTTACAAATAGGGCAGGCTAAAATTTCAAGCAATTTTGCATCCATCTCTTACCCCTAACTATTTACTTCGACCGATGTGATGTCAGAATATTATTGGTATAAGCCAAGGCAATCGCTGAAACCACTAAAGTCACATGTATAACCACTTGCCACATAATAGTTCCCGTTTTCTGCAATTCGGGCTCAATGAAGGTTCTCAATAAATGGATTGAAGAAATACTGATTAATGCAATAGCCAATTTGACCTTCATTGTCCCTGCATTAAATTCATCTAGCCACTCTGGCTGATCTCGATGCCCACTTAAATTCAAGCGTGATACAAACGTCTCAAAACCACCGACGATAACCATGATCAAGAGATTTGCGATCATCACCATATCGATCAAATCCAAAGCATGAAGCATGATCTGAGTTTCACTGAGTGAAGTGGCATGCCGAACTAAATTCATCAAGCTGGCACCAAACTCATAAACATATATGGCTAGAACGGCAATCAAACCCAGATATAAAGGCGCCTGTAGCCAACGACTACCAAATACCACACGAGACATTGTATTCATTTCATTTTTCATAATTAGCCTTCACTAAGGTGAATTAATAACCCCTTATTCTACCGAGTCTGCATAATAATTCTACCCATGATATTGCCATTCTTGATAATGCTCGCTATCTTTAATGGTTCTTAATTCAAACAGGCTCCAAATTAATGAAAAAGCCTCAAACATTTGTCCTACCGGCCCTTATCGTATTTCTAGAAATGATCACCTACCTAGCAACCGATATGTACCTTCCGGCTCTTCCAGCTATGTCAGGCGATTTAAAAATCCCATTGAGCCTAGTCCAAATGACACTCACGATGTGGTTTTTGGGTAGTGGCTCCATACAACTTTTAGTGGGCCCTCTTTCTGATCGATATGGACGAAAACCTGTCTTACTTTTAGGCGGGGTTGTCTTTTTAATTTCAACTGTGATTTGTGCCACCACTCTCGATATCCACACTCTATTGATTGCACGGTTCATTCAAGGAACTTCAGTCTGCACCACTATTGTCGCCGGTTACTCTTCTATTCATGAGCTCTTCGAACAAAAAACCGCCATTAAGATCTTATCGTGGATGAGCAGCATCACTGTACTAGCTCCCGCGGTGGGACCTATCCTAGGGGCTATATTATTACAATGGGGAACTTGGCGCCTGATCTTCTGGGTGCTTGCGATCTCTTCGGTAATCGCACTTGTTTTATTAGTTAAATTCATGCCCGAAAGCAACCCCAATGGAAAACAACAGCACCCAATTCATCTTAAAAAAATAATGAAAAATTATGGAACCATACTGTCCAATAAAAGTTTCGTCGCTCACACGTTATGCTTCCTAGTACTTTTTTCATCTTTGATTGCATGGCTCACGGCAGGCACTTTTCTAGTCGTCGACTCTTTCCACTATTCTGTGAAGATTTTCACACTCTTTCAGTCTTTAATTTTCGGTGCCTTTATCACAGGCACTTTTTTAATCAGAGCGATTATCAAACGCTATGATGTTAAACACCTCATCAATGTTGGATTAACCTTAGTGCTCACAGGTGGAATTTCAGGGGCCATTTTCACCACGATATCCCCGGATTGTATATGGAGCTTAATTATTCCAATGACAATTTTCGGAGCAGGTGCAGGTTTAACTTTCTCTCCGTTAAGTCGAATAGCGATGGAATCTTCTGATCAAGCCATGGGAGCTAAGATGGCCTTGTATTCAGGATCAATCAGCATTGGTGGAACACTAGGCAGTGGGCTCATCTCAAAAATTTATAATGGTGAACTCTCTTGCCTAGCTTATGTGGTTTGTATCGCTGCCATTATTGCCTGTTGTTGTGAGTGGTTAATACCCCACCCCAAGTCTCACAAGGAATAAAATGAGCACCAAACATCGATTTCATCTTCGTAAATTTTTCCCTTTCTTTATTGCCATTGCAGTCGATGCGATTGGTTTTGTCATTATCAGCCCCCTACTGCCTTCTTTAATGAAGGATCTTGGCACCTCAGGATTAGAGCAACATTTTTTATATGGATTTATATTATCACTCTACTCAGTCAGCTACATGTTTGCTGCTCCTATATTAGGTGCTGTATCCGATTTCTGGGGAAGACGAAAAACTTTAATTTCCTGTGCTATTGTGCAGCTATTTAGTTTTAGTTGTTATGCCATTAGTTTTTATAAAATGGACTTATATTGGCTACTCTTTGCACGAGTTTTAGGGGGACTCAGCTCAGGTAGTCAATGTATCGCACAAGCAGCTGTGACTGATCTCAGCACGCATGCAGAAAGGCCCATCAATATTGGTCTCATGGCCATTGCAATGACAGCAGGTCTCGTATTTGGTCCTTTATTTGCGAGTTTCCCACTCGTACCGCATGGAGGCTGGAGTAATTTGGAACTCGCCTTCATGGGCGTCATTCTGCTTTCGCTATTTAATTTATTACTCCTAGCCTTCAGTCTTCATGAAACTCGAGTCCCAAACCATTCAATCGTTGAACGGAAATGGAAACATCAATTTCATCATTTTTTAAAATTATTTACTCATGATAAAACTCAAAAACATCTGATCTTATTTTTATTTTTCGAATTAGGCTGGAGTTTATATTACCAATCGCTTGCCATTGAACTAACCGAAGATCTGCATTTAGGCCAAAGGGCTATCGCATGCTTCTTATGTTTAGTGGGAATCTCTCTTTGTTTTTCTTTATTTTTTCTCGTTCGATTTGCTGCCCGCATCGGCCATGCCAATCAAATCATTCAATTCTCATTAGTGGTCAGTGGCCTATCATTAATACTGGATGCATACTTAGACTCTATAGCCTGGCAAATTGCCTTTGCCGTAATCGTCACCGCTTGTGTTGCATTATGCTACACGAATATAATCAGTGAACTTTCACGACATGTTCATAAAGATTCGCAAGGACTATTGATGGGAACGACGGATGCCCTACTGGCATTAGCATTCAGCATCACGGGTTTATTATCCGGCTATTTAACTTATTTATCACCCACCCTTCCATTATTAGTAGCCGGTATTATTAATATTGCAGGGGTCGTTGGATATTGGGGTAAATCAAAATTAGTTGAGGAACATTAATGCTGAAGAAATCTCATCAAGATCATTTGAAACGTTATATAAAATTGTGTCTCGTAGGATTAGTGTCGGCGAGCATACAACTCAGTTTATTTAACTTAGCACGATTATATTTCTCACCTAT
>CAIQCE010000063.1 GCA_903870185.1 uncultured Gammaproteobacteria bacterium | reverse complement strand
TAATCATCATCAGTAAAACCAATTCCTTCGCCGGCATTATGCTCCACAATCACCTGATGACCATGAGCCACCAATTCACGAACACTGTTCGGAGTCATGCCCACACGATATTCGCGGGTCTTAATTTCTTTAGGTACTCCAACTATCATCAACGATCTCCTTTATTATTTAAATGCTTATAACAAACAAAAATTTGATCTTAGTGAGAAAATATCTCTATCTAAAATCAAGACAGTTTGCAATTTTAAAAATCCAAGGTCAAGTAGTTTTACTGTAAAACCAAATTAGTCCTGCGTTAAAAATGAGCAATCAAGCCTTTATACAACACCTTAAAATTTGCTTGCAAAGATCTGCTAGGTTATTCTCTGAAAAATATCAGGAGGCAGGATGTCAAACACAATTCCTAATTGGAAGATTTTATTAGGTGAAGAGAAATCTAAACCCTATTTCTTGAAGATCATGAAATTTCTAGAAACAGAACGAGCGAGAGGAAAAACAATTTACCCGCCTCAGAATGATCTATTTAATGCTCTAAAACATACCCCATTTGAAAATGTAAAAGTAGTCATCATCGGACAAGATCCGTATCATGGACCCAATCAAGCACACGGCCTTTGTTTTTCAGTTAAACCTAGCGTAGCACCACCGCCTTCATTAAAAAATATTTTTAAAGAATTACATGATGATATTGGCTTTAAAATTCCCAAAGATGGTTATTTGGGAAAATGGGCCAATCAAGGGGTTTTATTACTAAATACCGTACTGACTGTCGAAGCGAATAAAGCTCATTCTCATGCGGAAATAGGCTGGCAAATTTTCACAGATACTGTGATCGAAAAACTCAACCAACATCCCGACCCCATCATTTTTCTGCTTTGGGGGTCACATGCTCAAGCTAAAGAAAAGCTCATTGATCATCAAAAACATAAAATCTTAAAATCAGTTCACCCTTCCCCACTTTCTGCTTATCGTGGTTTCATGGGCTGCAAGCATTTTTCTAAGGCTAATGCTCTACTTCAAGCCTCTGGTAGAGCACCCATTGATTGGCAACTCTAAGATGATTATTCTTTTTGAGCACAATGAGTCTCTTTTATAAAAAACAAAAGAATCAAAGCGACTAAAAGATAAAGGGGAATCACAAACATCGCGATGTGATAATCCTCCAATGAAAAAATTCGTGCGCCATCTACCATTTTTCCAGCCCAACCTAAATCGAGGAATTTACCAATTAATGGATCTGTGATAGCTCCTAAGGCTGCATCAAAACTATTCATAAATCCAATGGCAGTAGCGGCTAAAATTAATCGATTTATTTCTCTAACCATTGAAAAACAAAGCAGAAAACAGCTGATGCTGGCTCCAAATGCAAACATTAATATTCCACATTGCCAGACAGCTAAATGATGGAGATAGAGCACTAATATAGAAAGTATTAAAGCAGCTGCCGTCCCCCAAACCATCAAGGGCAAACGCTTCATCATTCGATCAGAAAGCCAACCCGCTATGGGAGCCCCCACAGCAAACCCTATAAAGATCAACGAAATTTGCTCAGCCGCTAAAGTTCGTTCAAAGCCATAAGCCTCCTGTAAATAAGGCACTCCCCATAATCCTGCAAATACTAAAACCGGTGCAAAAGCTAAACCACTATAGAGGGATAAAAGCCAGGTTTGCCTTCCCTTAAAGATTTCCTTCAAACCCGCAAAAATAGGAGTACGATCTTGGGTAATATTGGCATGATTTACAGCATGCGGACCATGATCCCGTACTGCCAACCAAAATATAAAAGCTAATATAAACCCAATCATAGCGCCATAAAACATAGAATCTCGCCATCCAAAATGACTCATCGCAATGGATAATGGTGCTTGCCCGCCCACCGCGCCCAACATCCCTGCCGAAAGCATCAATCCCGTCATCAAAGCAAATTTTCGAGGAGGAAACCAAAGAGTAGTCAGCTTCAAGCAACTGATTGCTGTGACAGAGCCTCCTATTCCCATTACAAACCGACCTAAGTCGGCTACTAATAATTGCTGAGAAAAAGCCAAAATCAAT
>CAIQCE010000062.1 GCA_903870185.1 uncultured Gammaproteobacteria bacterium | reverse complement strand
TTATTAGTTTTAAAAAAGTCGATTTCTTTTTGAATACTGTTTTCTTTATCTAATAAAGGAGCAATATCCTGGCCAAGTGGTGGGTAGGGTGTAAATTCTGAGCCTAATAAGGCAGGGGTTTTGCCTGAACCTTCCATAAGCCACTGCATCGAACAATTAATCCCTGTACTGTGAAAAATTTCTACCAATTTTGATGCGGCCTTATCTGTCAGAGGGTTTCTGCCTAACTCCCATGATTGAAGGGTATGCATGCTAATCCCGTATTTATCTTCGAGATCTTTTCGCGAGAGACCAGCGAGCGTCCTAGCCATTTTAATACGACGTCCCGCATTTACTTTTTGGTCGCCCTTATTTATTTCCACCATAAACGTAATAAGCCCTTTTAATTTATACGCGATTTAGGTATATTATAAATCAAAATACGCGTAACAGGTATATAATTCTTGATGCACGTACCATTATGACACATGGAGGAGCGCGATGTCTCGAACCAGTTGTATCTCTCATCCAGAGGGTGAGAGATTAATTTTAATTCGCAAATGGCAATTAGAAGCATGTAGTAAAGATGCGTGCGCAGCTGCGTTATTAAATCTATTTGAGTATTGGCACAATATCAAGCTTGAACAGAGATCTCAGGCCAAAGGATATAACGATGTAGCTACAAGACATGGTGAAAATAGTACTCAAATTGAAACATTATTGCAATGGCATAAATCAGAGCAGTTAGAGGCATCTTTATTAAATATCTTTAATAAGCGTCGTATTCAGGCCGCAATTGAATTATTAGAAAACTTAAAATTTATTTCAGTACATCGCAATCCAAATCCACGTTATGCGTTCGATAAGACAAGACATTTTTTATTTCACCCTAATGAGGTTAGGTCATGGCTAAAGGCATATTTGTCAAATAATTCCACTCCATGCTCAGAATCAAAACTTCTTTTGCAGCAATCTTTGATGGAAGAAAATACAGTATCAAAAAATGATTTATCGATGGTTCAACATGATCTTATCGATAGTGACAATTTGTACCTATCGATAGAAACAAATTGTGCTTACGGTGATGGCAAAAAAGATCATTCGTTAGCACAGATTGATCCAACCATGGGTATAAATTTACCCCAGCAATATACAAAGAATACATACCAAGATGACTTACAGAAATTACCAACTAAAACACACACGATGGTATGTGGTGAGTCAACATTTTCATCTCACTCGTTTGATCTTTTTTGGAGCAAATGGATTGCTATTACCAATAAGCCGCTAAACAAAAGAAAATCTTTTGAAATTTTCTCAAGCCTGGTCGAGGACGAGCATTCTGCTCTGTTGAGCCAAATGTTAGATGCATTAGAAGCACAAGAGAAAGAAAAGAAGCTTCGCCAAAAATTTAATTTATTTATTCCACAGTGGCCAAACCCTTCCAGTTGGTTAAAAGAGGCGCGTTGGGAAGATGAGACTTGTCTGGATGAAGCATTTTATAAGGCAGAGCGATTAAGAAGTCATTCTGGCACAGCTCAACATACACAACTGATTAAACAACAAAGAGAGGAGTATCTCGATGACCATTACCAATCTCGTCTTGTTAGAAACCAAGATGAAAAATCAATCAGTATCGTCAACAGACAAGACGCCATCCGACAGTTTGATGAAGAGTTTAGAAACAGAAAAGGATAATAGTCATAAGCATTTATCTGAACAAGAGGCAATCAATTTAACAGAGTGGTTGATTTTTAAAGTTAAAGTCATTTATGGGCGTGCTGTTTTTGAAGGTGATAACCCAACAGAAGCATCTGCTATCCGACAAGAATGGCAAGACTTGGTGTCTAGTATTGGAAAGAAAGGAGTATTGGCAACGGTCGATTACTTTTTATCAGGCCATCATGCTGTGCCCTCATTTCCGCCCTCGCCAGTTGAGTTCAGAAAGTGTTATCGAATGCATGTTTCAGCATCTGTTGTGAAAGAAGTTGTTCAAAAGGATGTAGCTTCCTTAACAAAAGCACAAAGAGAAAGGGGATATCAAAGTATTAAAGAAATATTGGTTGGTCTTAAATCTGGTGACTTTGTAGGAAAAAGTATCAACAAAAATTCATGTCAAACACCACAGCGGATGAGGATCTATTCATCCTGAAGTAGTCATTCACATTTTACTTAAAAACGGAGGAAACAATGAAGATGAGTAAGCAAGTAAAAGAGGTCGTTATAAAAGGGAGTAGTTGT
>CAIQCE010000061.1 GCA_903870185.1 uncultured Gammaproteobacteria bacterium | reverse complement strand
GATGTTAACTCGACCTGGCTTGCAACTTCCATTTTTTTCATAATATTAGCTCTATGCATTTCTACGGTCCTTAAACTCAAATCTAGCTCTGTCGCAATGGCCTTAGTTAGTTTTCCTGCGACTATTAGATGCATAACTTCTCTTTCCCGTGGAGAAAGGCGTTGTTCTCGAGAAAATATTTCGGCATTCTTTTCTTTATTCTCACGCCTTTCTCTATCCAACCTAACAGCACGATTGATCGTTTCTAAAAGAACTTGGCTATTAGTAGGCTTAGTCAGAAAATCGACAGCTCCAAGCTTCATTGCTCGAACAGCAATCGGGACATCTGCATGACCTGTGATAAAAATAATCGGTATCTCGATTTTACGAGCAAGAAGCGCCTCCTGTAACTCAGGACCACTTAATCCCGGCATTCTCACATCAAGCACAATGCATCCTGATTTTTTAGCATTATAGTGATCTAAAAAAACTCGCGCATTGTTATAAATTTCAACCTTGTAACCAACTGATTCAACCAGCCACTGCAAAGATTCAGTTACTCCTTCATTATCATCAACCACGTAAACAACTGAGTCCGAATACATATTTTACCCCAAACGATTAATCGGTAAGTTAATAACAAATTTAGCACCATCTTTTACATCTTTGTCTAAAGTAATTCGACCACCATAGAGCTCTACCATTGTCGATGAAATTGAAAGCCCAACTCCCATCCCATGTGATTTTGTTGTAAAAAATGGATCGAATATTTTAGTGGCAATTTCATCGCTAATTCCAGAACCGGTATCCTGTATCGATATTTGCAATATTTCTTCGCCAACAGAACAAAGCCGAGTCTTAATAAAAAGCTGACGACGTGCAAGAGGGGTCTCACGCATCGCCTCTATCGCGTTATGAATGATATTGATAACCACTTGCTCAATCTGAATCTTATCCATGAATATTTCAGGCAATTTTTCTTGAAAATCAAGATGAAGTTTTGTTTTAGACTCATGTAACTCACCATGAAGCAAGCTTAATGAATCCCGCATTACTTCATTAATATTGAGGCGTTCTTTTCGAACCTCACCTTTTCTTAAAAACTCTTTCAATCTATGTATAATTTCACCCGCTCTTTCAGCTTGCTCAAAAATACGCTGTAATACTCTTCCTATATCAGGACAGCAATCTTCCTTTTTCATACGCTGTAAACAACCTGCTGTATAATTAACTATCATGGCCAAAGGTTGATTCACTTCATGCGCAATCCCTGAAATCATTTCTCCAACTGTACTAAGACGAGAACAATGCGCCAACTCTATTTGTCGCTGATGTAACTTTTCTTCAGCCTGATGCAAACGTGTAATATCCGTAATAGTTCCAACATACCCCGTCACATTATTATTTTCATCTACTTCCGTAATAAACTCTCCTACCACCCAAACTATTTTTCCATCTTCGTGTAAAAAACGATACTTGGTTTTAACCGGTAATTGATTTTGAACGGCAGCAGTAAATTCATCTATGATGCGAGCATAATCATCCGGATGGACATTTTTCTCCCATCCCCTCCCCATCATTTCATTGACGGGTAGCCCTATGATTCGAACACAATGCTCATTGACGTAAAAGGTGTCTCCTTTGAGGTTAAAACGAAAAATACCCACGGGAGTAACAGTTGTCAATCGGTAATATCGACCTTCACTTTCTCGAAGAGCAATTTCAATATGCTTTCGAGTACAAATCTCTTCTTTTAGTTCATTATTAATATTTAACAATACTTCTGTTCGCTCTTGAACTCGCTGTTCAATTTCTTGATAGGCCAACTTTCGCTCTGTGATATCCGAACTAACAACTAATAAACTGCAAACCACACCCACGTTTTTAAGTGGTATTATTTTCTGAGACCACCATGTTTCGGCCCCATCGATAATAATAGGCAATTCATACCTTTGAGTTAAGCCTGTAGAAATACTTTTAGAAATCAATTGAGCCAAAACAGCACGTCTCTCACTCAGAAATGCATCATAAATAGTGGGACCATCTTCATTAATTTGCTTTACAGGCCAAGCATGATTACAAAGAATAATTTTTCCATTTAAATCGATTTCAGCAATATAATCAGGGATGTTTTCCCATAACATCTGTCTTCGTTCTTCCATCAATGCAAGTTGAATCTCCGCTTCTCGCTTCTGAGTAATATCTTGTGCCATCGCAGCAGCGCCGATCAATTTACCACTGGCATCATGTAAAGCTGTATTAACCCAAGCACACAGTATGCGTCTTCCATCTTTGGTGAAGTTCTCATTGATATTATGATGGTCTTCAGCTTGGCTAGCGAGCACATTCGCAAAAATCTCTTTCACATTTCCGTGGCATTTTTCAGGAATAATCAGATCAAATATATTTCTACCTAATGCTTCTTCTTTAGTAAAACCAAAAATTTTAACAGCCGCATCATTCCACTCTGTTAGAATATCCTGCTCATCCCAAGCCATTGCAGCCAAAGGAGTCTGATGAAGATGCAAAGCTAAGCGTCGATCTGATGCGTATAGAAACTCATTCTTTTTCTCAAGTTCGTCAATTTTCTTTTGAGCTAGCTGAAGCTCTTGAGACAAGTGTTCACATTTCAATAATAGGGCTTGATATTGAGAGTCTTCAATAGGATGAATAATCTGATTAGAAACCCCTTCCGACTCAACTGCAGAATAAGGTTCTTTGCCTTGACTAGTTTCATTTATAATCATCGCCAACCCCAATAGATTAACGGGTATAGAGCATACTGATTTCCGCCCCAATATACCATTAAATTGTGAATTAGCCACTATCCCCTCTCTAACGCTTAACTTTAAATAACCAGTAGTTTAGAATGCCGAGTTACTTATGACAGCCAAGGCTAAATAAACCCATGAAACCACAAGCACAAAATTTAATATGGATTGATCTCGAAATGACAGGTCTTGATACCGATAATGACCGAATCATTGAAATCGCTACCATTGTGACAGACAGTGAGCTTAATGTGCTTGCTGAAGGACCTGCAATTGCCATCTTTCAAGAATCCGCCATCCTGGATCAAATGGATGAGTGGAATACCTCTCACCATAGCCGCTCTGGGCTAATTGATCGTGTAAAATCCAGTAGCTTCAATGAATCTCAGGCGGAGTATATTACTTTAGAGTTCCTAAAACCCTTCGTCACCCCAGGAAAATCCCCGATGTGTGGGAACTCGATCTGCCAAGACCGACGTTTTCTCCACCGATCTATGCCTCTATTGGAGCAGTATTTTCATTATCGCAATCTTGATGTCACCACTCTCAAAATCCTTTGTCAGCAATGGGCGCCTGAAATAGCAGCAGGCTACAATAAAACAGCCGAGCATCTAGCCCTTCAAGACATCCGTGATTCCATTGAGGAATTACGCTATTATCGTGAAAATTTCATCAAACTGCCAACCCCTAAGGAATAAGTGCATGAGCAACCCTAAAGTACGAATTGAATCAGATAGCATGGGCAATATTGAAGTTCCAACTGATAGTTATGGTGGCGCCCAAACTCACCGTTCTTTGTACTATTTTGATATTGGCCGAGAAACCATGGCTCCTGAATTAATTTGGGCCTTTGGCATCCTTAAGAAAGCCGCTGCTTTAACCAATTCAGAGCTCGATAAACTCAACGATGAAAAAACTAAATTAATTATCCAAGCAGCCGATGAAGTCATCGCTGGAAAACTCAATCAACACTTCCCACTCAGAATTTGGCAAACAGGGAGTGGCACTCAAACGAACATGAATGTAAATGAAGTGATTTCCAACCGCGCGATCGAGATCGCAGGCGGAGTATTAGGTAGTAAGTCTCCCGTTCATCCTAATGATGATGTGAATATGTCACAATCTTCAAATGATACTTTCCCAACAGCTATGCATATCGCAGCTGCCTCGATGTTGCATTCAAAACTTATCCCAGCTATCAAAGACTTAAGGGAAGCTCTTTTTGTTAAACAGCAAGCCTATGCCAAAATTGTTAAGATTGGACGAACCCATCTTCAAGATGCAGTCCCCTTAACCTTAGGCCAAGAATTCTCTGGTTATGTCTCGCAATTGGATACTTGTTTGGAAATGCTAAACCAACAACTTCCATTCTTATATCGGCTTGCATTAGGAGGCACAGCGGTCGGCACAGGAATCAACACCCACCCTCAATTTGCGGATAAGGCAGCTGCTCATATTGCACAATTAACTGGTCTTCCTTTTATTTCTGCAAAGAACAAATTTGCCGCCTTAGCAGGCCATGATGAAATAGCTTATTGTAGTGGAGCACTGAAGACTCTTTCTACAGCCTTGATGAAAATTGCCAATGATATCCGGTGGCTTGCCTCGGGTCCTCGCAGTGGCTTAGGAGAACTTATTCTTCCAGCTAATGAACCAGGTTCTTCCATCATGCCAGGCAAAGTTAATCCGACACAGTGCGAAGCCATGACAATGGTTTGTATTCAAGTCTTGGGTAATGATGCGGCTATCGGATTTGCAGCCTCTCAAGGCAATTTCGAGCTGAATGTCTATAAGCCTTTAATTATTTACAATCTACTCCAATCAATTTATTTGATGGCTGATGCTGCTAAGTCTTTTAGGCTTCATGCGATTGATGGTTTAGAAGTCAATCTGAGCAAGATCAAGGAACACGTCGATAATTCTCTCATGTTAGTAACCGCTTTAAATCCCGTCATTGGTTATGATAAAGCGGCTAAGATTGCAAAAACGGCTTATGAAGATAACAGCAATTTAAAAGCTGCTTGCTTGAAACTGGGGTTTTTAACGGCGGATGAATTTGATAAAGCTGTTGATGCAGAGAAGATGACGAATTCCTCTTAAGAAATCGCCAGACTATCTATCATGTAAGTCGGGCTGCGCTTTTCAGGCCCGACATGCCCGTTCTTTTCTTTCGTGATGCCAAGATAAAATAATATGTTGGCCCGCGCTACGCTTGGGACCAACCTACACAATATATAGTTCCGGCAATATATTAAGCAATGCTTCCCTTGGCACCAACCTATGCAGATTGCAACTTACCTAACATTTGCTCTAAGGTATCGGAGCGATCAATTTGCTTATCAGGTGCGAATTCAGGTTCAGGTAGGGAAAGCGTTGGCTTCACTTGATCATTATGAATCGCTTGCTCATTAGCTTGATTAAAACGACGATGCAATCTAACAGGAACTAATAAACTTTCATTCGTAGGTAGACTAGCATCCTCATTCAATCCATTAACCTTAGCCAATAAATTAAGAGGAACATGGTAGTTGGCTGCAATACTTCGAAGCGTTTCCCCACCTCGAGCTTGGTGATACATCCAAGTATAATCTTCTTTTCCAGTTGTTTTTTTCAAGTTTAGTTTGAATCGCTCAAAATGACTCACTGGGACTAGAATCGGATAAGCATTGTTTGGTTCAGTAGCCCAACGCCTGAATCCGGGATTCAATCGTTGAACCACTTCCTCACTCAAGCCTGACATTTCAGAAAGCTGCCCTAATGTTACCTGAGAATGCAAAGTCACTGGCGTAAAATAAGGCTGATCTGGGATATAAGGAAGATCGACTCCATAATGCTTGGCATTTAAAATAATACTCGATAAGGCCAAAAGTTTAGGGAAATAGTCTCGAGTCTGCAGAGGCAAAGGAAGCGACCAAAAATCGGCTGGTTGATTCATTCTGATATTGTAATCTACAGCATTTTGAACAGTTCCTTGGCCTGCATTATAGGCTGAAATCGCTAACGGCCAATGATGGAAATGAACATGTAAAAACTTCAAATAAGCGAGTGCTGAGTGTGTTGACACTAAAACATCTCGCCGACCATCGTACCACCAATTAATTCGAAGCCCATCGCTTGCCGCAGTGGCTGGCATTAACTGCCACAGGCCTGTAGCTCCTGCGCTTGAATAAGCATAAGGACTATATCCACTCTCAACAAGAGGCAATAAAGCAATTTCAGCTGGGAATTTTTTCTTCAATACCTGTTGGTGGACATAATAGAGATAAGGCACCGCATTATTGAGCATTTTATTTAAAATTTTACGATGAGCTAAAAACCATTGAACCTGATAGGCGACCGCAGGCCTAGAGGCCTCTTCTTGAAATTCAAATTCACGGGCTAATACATGCCATAAATTTCTAGACTCTGCCATATAAACAGGGGAAGAAGAATCTTCTAAATTCAAAATCCGTGATTCGGGCAGGGATAGATCAGCAGGGGGAGGGCCTGCATAATCACTATAGGACTTTGATTCAGCAACGACCAATCCAGAAGGAGCCGCTTCAAGCGGCTTCATTCCGAGTATTGATACTAAGATGATCACCCACAGAATTGGTTTTCGATTACCCCTGCCCTGCACCTTAAATCACCTCTATATTCCTGCGCTAGCTAGGCTGCGCGAATAGCCTCTACGGCTGGAGTATAGGGCAAGTTTAAATCAGATGCCACTGCTTGGTAGGTCAGCTTTCCATGACAAACGTTCAGACCATTTAAAAGATGAGGATCCTCTTCTAAGGCCTTACGGAAGCCTTTATTGGCCAGTGTCAATGCGAATGGAAGCGTTGCATTATTCAAAGCAAAAGTAGAAGTTCGTGGAACAGCACCTGGCATATTGGTCACACAATAATGCAAAATTCCATCCACTTCATAGGTAGGATCATCATGAGTGGTTGGACGACTAGTTTCAAAACATCCCCCTTG
>CAIQCE010000060.1 GCA_903870185.1 uncultured Gammaproteobacteria bacterium | reverse complement strand
TTTCACTGAAAAAAAGTGGCAGACACTCAAATCATAGGCTACACTTTCGGGATCTAAAAAGCAGCATCAGGGAATGACTATGCGAATTTCGTTCAACTCTAAAATTCTTAACCTTTTCGGCGTAATAAGCCTAAGTTTAATCAGCGGTTGTCATAAACAACCTCAAAATGGCTCTGATCCCTATGAAAGTTTTAATCGCAAAGTGTATACAGTTAATTCTGTCTTCGATAATTTATTCCTGCGCCCAGCAACCGTCATCTATACAACCTTAACCCCTGGTTTTGTACAAAAAGGGGTGCACAATGCCTATAATAATCTTTGGCAGCCAACCACTATTGCCAATGATTTATTACAGGGTAAAGGTGTGTTCGCCATGCATGATACTGCCCGATTTTTCGTGAATACTACCGTTGGAATTCTGGGATTATTTGATGTGGCTCAACATATGGGCTTAGCTCCGCACCATGAGGACTTTGGCTTAACACTAGCCACATGGGGTGCCACTGATTCTAATTATCTTATGGTTCCAGCTTTTGGACCTAATACATTTAGAGATGGATTCAGCATACCCTTTAATATGGCAACGAGCCCAATTACTTATGTTAAACCTACTCGAACTAGTCATGAGTTAACAGCTGGTGAATTCATCGATACTCGAGCTCAATACTTAGCGGCAGATCCAATGATTCAGCAATCTTTCGATCCTTATGTATTTGTTCGTGATGCCTATCTGCAAAATCGTTCGAAACAAATTGCAGACAACACCATTAGCTACAGAGCGTTTCAAAAAAACCAAGCACAAGAATTTGTGTCCGACACTCCATCCACCAATGCTGTGTCTGTGCAAGAACCCACTGGAGGCTCCGCGCCAAGCCCAGTGGTGAAGTAATAATTATTAATCTTGTAAGCTCACTCGAGAGGGTCGTCTCATTATTTAAGGGGCATCGTGGACAAGGACGTTAAGGAGCGTTGAGGACAGGATAGTCCGTCCCCGAAAAATAATGAGACGACACTAGGCGAGTGAGTATTAACAAGGGCAACGCATGCACATCATCCTATACCAACCTGAAATCCCCCCCAACACAGGCAACATTATTCGCCTTTGCGCCAATACAGGTGCAGAATTACACTTAATACATCCACTCGGATTTACTTTGAATGAAAAAACAGTTCGTCGCGCAGGACTCGATTATCACAACTGGACTCGAGTACATGAATATCAAAATTTAGATGAATTTAGAAAAAAATTTCCACACCTTCGTTTATTTGCCTGCACCACTAAAGCCCAGCAATATTATCATCAACCTCACTATCAAAAGGAAGATGGATTTTTATTTGGACCTGAAAGCCGAGGACTTCCACCTGAAATTCTCGAAGAGTTTAGAGAAGAGCAGAAAATTAAAATTCCAATGCAAGCCCATAGCCGCAGCTTAAATCTCTCTAATGCAGTTAGCATTATTTATTATGAAGCTTGGCGACAACTCGAATTTGAAATGAATCTCTAAATTCAATCACTAAGGTCCTGACCTGGGAGCAATAGGGGTTGCATCTGCACCAGGAGTAATCACACCCTCACCTGCAGCAGAAGACTGCTCTACAGGGAATTTAGCCAATGCGCTCTCTACAGCTGTGAAATAACCTCCTTGAGTGAGGTGCCTCACTCGTTCAGACCAGCGTGGAGATAAAACCTCAGAAACCTCAGGCGAGACTGAAACAGTAGAGACAGTAGATCTAGAATCTCTACTCATCACAGCCTGTTGATTGCTAAGCACCTCTCTAATTTGATCAGATGCATAACAGAATTTTATCGCTTCCAAAACAGCTTCAGCCCGAGCATTGTGGTGATGCCCCCACTGGAAAAGGCCAAAGAAACTTAGTTTCCAAGGATTGATATACTGAGCCAATGAAACCATTGTCAATCGCCTAGCCAATGCTGTTTTCAAACATTTTTGTATCAATGGATATCCACCTACATGGGTATCTGGGAGCAGAAAAGCTAAGGGATACTGCCTTATCTTTTCCCCACTTCTAAATGTCTCCTTTGAAGGAAATAGAGTCGTTGTAAATCCGATAACAAGCCCTGTAACCCAATCACCGGCTGCATCCAGCTTATTAGGCATACTGGTAAGCGGTTGGGTCTGCAAAAAATCGAACATAACATCCGTAATTCGAGCTTCACTTAAACCCGATTTCCCATTATTCCAGTAGAATTCATACAACCGTTCCGCATAATGATAAGCGGGTGTGATAGCGGTAAAACTTACCCCGCTTCCACTCGAACTTCTGATTGGAAAGCTTTCAGCTTTTGTTTGAAACCGGTCTTCTAGACCATCAGTTTTTGTTAAAGCCCCTGTTTTTGCCTGTTCCAGCAAATCTATTTGATTAGGATTAATAGCACTCAGTTGAAAACGCTGTTTCACTCTTGCGAATAATCCAGCACTAACATCAGGGACAGATTCCGCGTTAAAAACAAAAATCTCAAACTTTCGGCCTAAACTATCAGTGTGTTCATAAGTGGGCATTTTTCAGACTCCTCTAACATTAATAAACTCGAACTCCATAGGGCACGGTTAGATAGAACCATTTAAAAATTTTCTTGTCTTGGCTCACGATTCAAAAGCTCCTGAATCGCAGATGAAATCGGAAATGATTGATATAAGACTTTATAAATTTGTTCGATAATCGGCATTTCAACCTGGTGGGCTTGAGCTAGTGCATAAACTTGAGCCGCATTGGAATAACCCTCCACCACCTGCCCCATCGAATCAATCGCTTCTTTAAAACTCTTTCCTTGGGCTATCGCTAAACCAAATCGTCGATTACGCGATTGATTATCTGTGCAAGTGAGAACTAAATCACCCACTCCAGCTAAACCCATTACAGTCGCAGATTCCCCTTCCATGGCGGCACACAATCGAGCCATCTCTGCTAAGCCTCTAGTGATTAAAGCACAACGCGCATTGGCACCAAACCCAAATCCATCTGAAATTCCGGCGGCGATCGCCATGACATTTTTCACGGTGCCACAGAGCTGAGTCCCCACTAAATCACCATTTTCATAGACTCTAAATCGAGGCCTGTGAAAACGCTCACTGAGATCTTGGGCAAAATCAATATCGTGACAGGCAAGACTAATCGCAGTCGGCAAGCCCTCTGCAACTTCTTTTGCAAAACTTGGGCCAGATAACACGGCGATGATTCTATCGGGGCCTAAGATTTCTTCCACGACATGGGACAAAAGCTGGCCTGATTTTGGATCCAGACCTTTAGTTGCCCAAGCAATCCTAGCTGAATTATTGAGATAAGGTTTAATCTGAATTAATAGGGATCGAAAAGCATGACTGGGAACCACGATCAGCAGGTCTCCCACATCTTCCAATGTAGCTGAAAGATCGCTGAAGATTTCTAATTCAATAGGAAAAGGGATTGCTGGAAGATAAGCCTCATTCACCCGTTTGGCTTTCATCTCCTCCATCTCTAGAGAATTATGGCCCCACAAACGAGTGTTTTGGTTATTCTGAGCCAAAACAATAGCAAGCGCTGTTCCCCAAGAGCCTGCACCTAATACTGCAATCGGCTTTTTCATTTTCATCCTTATTGAAGCGGAGTTTTCTCAGCAGTTTCAGTCTGCTGGTGTTGCTCATACAATAAATCAAAATTAATAGGATTTAAATACAGTGGCGGGAAGCCTGCTCGAGTCGTCATACTTGTAATTGCCTCGCGCGCATATGGAAATAAAATATTGGGACAAAAACTACCTAAAAGCTGTCGAAGCTGTTCACCTTCAAAATTTTGGGCCATAAATATGCCCGCTTGCTTCACTTCTGCTAAAAATGCGACTTTATCTTTAACCTTTACCGTCGCAGTCACCGTCAATACGACTTCATGAGTCACCTCATCCAAAGCTCTCGCCTTGGTATCAAGATCCAAATTCAATTCTGGCTTCCATTCTTCTAAAAAAATCTCAGGAGAATGTGGCGCTTCAAATGATGAATCTTTTACATAAATTCGTTGTATCGCAAACCCAGGAGCTGATGGATTAGAATCTTGATTTTCGTTAGCAGCACTCATTTCACTCTCCTCAATTATTGTTCTTTTTTCAATAAGGCATCCAGCTTAGCGGACTGTTCCAATGCCATCAAATCATCACAGCCACCCACATGAAAATCATCAATGAAAATTTGCGGAACAGTACGTCTATTACTTTTTTCAATCATGATTTCACGCTGCTCTGGATCAAGATCTACTCGAATTTCTTCATAGTGAGCCCCTTTTCGATCTAAAAGATCTTTTGCCCGCACACAATATGGACAGACGGCTGTAGAGTAAATCACGATTTTAGCTGGCATGGATACCTCGTTTTTGAGTTAACGGAAGATCAGCATTTTTCCATGCTTCAACGCCGCCGGCCAAAAGCTGTAATTTCGCCAGACCGGATTGTCGGGCCTTCATTAAAAATACCGTAGCAGACTTATTGGTAGGGTAAATAAAAATAATAGGTCGCTCTCTATACTTGTTTAAACTCTTAAGTTCTTTTTCCCAATTGGCCAGTGGAATATTAATGGCATCGACAATATGACCTGCTGCAAAATGCTCGGCCGCTCTGAGATCAACCACCACCCCTTTTTCACGATTGATTAGATTGACAGCATCTTGAGGGCTCACAGCAAAACCACCACCTTGCTTACCCTTTAGCTCTTCCATAACAATAAGTACTAATATCAAAAGGATAGAAAGGCCAAGAGACCAATGATCCATAAGAAATGAAATATAATCCTGCATTTTTGAATCACCTAATGATGAACCTGGATTCTGTACTTAGAGCCTACTGCGTAGGCCTACTGTATTGAATCTGGGGTTAAAGGGTTCACAGTATAACCACTTCAGTGAAATTCGTGAACTTAATTTTCCTTGAGCTTTGACGCGATGCAAAAAACTGACATAGAATGGGTCTTTCGATTCTATCAAGGAAGTCATAATGAACCATCAGCCCCACCCCCTAGCCCTCATCATCCTGGATGGATGGGGATGGAGAGAAGAAAAGACCCATAATCCCACTCGATTAGTCCCAACCCCTCATTTAGATTACCTAATGAATCAATGCTCTCACCGGCTCATTACAGCCTCTGGGGAAGAGGTGGGGCTGCCTCATTTGCAGATTGGGAACTCGGAAGTCGGTCATTTACACCTGGGCTCAGGCCGGTTGATGAAGCAAGATCTAACTCGGATCGATGATGCGATTCAATCAGGAGAATTTTCTAAAATTCCTGTGATTCAAGAAGCTATAGAGACAGCCAAGCGAACAGGAGCGGCTATTCATATCTTAGGATTATTATCCCCAGGTGGTGTTCACAGCCATGAAGCTCATATCCATGCACTTGTAGAAACCTTAGCAAAAGCCGAGCTTGAACATTGTTATGTGCATGCTTTTTTAGATGGTCGAGATGTATTACCCCAATCGGCTAAACCTTCTTTAGCTCAATTAGAATTGAAGATGCAGAATCTCAAGTGTGGCCAAATCGCCTCTGTCATTGGCCGTTACTACGTAATGGATCGAGATAATCGCTGGGATCGAGTCCAAAAAGCCTATGAACTTTTAACGGAAGCCAAAGCCCCCTTCCAAGCCTCTTCTGCCGTCGAAGCCTTAGAGCAAGCCTATGCTCGAGGCGAAACAGATGAATTCGTAGAGCCGACCACAATTGGCCCCAATGCCATCCATATTCAAGATGGAGATATCCTGATCTTTATGAACTTCAGGGCGGACCGAGCTCGTGAAATCAGCTATGCCTTAACCCAAGAAGATTTCCAAGGATTCCAAAGGGCTCAAAGGCCCCAGTTAGCTGAATTTATTACGCTAACTGAATATGCGGAAGATCTTAAAGCCAAGCTCATTTTTCCTTCTAATAACATTCACAATACTCTGGGAGAGTTTCTATCCCATCAAAACCTCAACCAACTGAGAATTGCTGAAACTGAAAAATATGCTCATGTGACTTACTTCTTTAATGGTGGGCTTGAAGAACCCTTTCCAGGCGAAGATCGAATTTTAATCCCTTCCCCTAAGGTAGCAACTTACGATCTTCAGCCCGAGATGAGTGCCCCAGAACTGACGAAAAAATTAGTGGCTGCTATCCGAAGTCAAAAATATGCGACCATTATCTGTAACTATGCGAATTTTGATATGGTGGGTCATACAGGAAATGAAGAAGCCGCCATGAAAGCGGTGGAATGCATCGATCAATGCCTTGGTGAAGTTTTGGCTGCCCTAAGAGAAACGGATACTGATGCCTTAATCACAGCAGATCACGGCAATATCGAATGTCTTTATGATGAAACAGCTCATCAACCTCACACCGCACATACTACTAATTTAGTGCCTTTGATTTACGTAGGTTCGAGAGCAGCTGAATTCAATAGTTTGTCCGGAAGCTTAGCAGACGTCGCCCCTACCCTGTTATACTTGATGGGTTTAAATCAACCTGTAGAAATGATGGGACACAATCTTCTTAAGTTAAAATAATTAATATGCCAATTCAACCTAAAAAATGGATCGCCCTTAGTATTTTTCTTCTGATGAGTTTGAATGCAGAAGCCGATACCGAAACGCTCCTAAAAGATTTACGCAAAAGAATTGCGGTTATTCAATTACATCTTTCTACCCAAGAAGGCAAACGATCCTTCTACTTAAAAGAACTCAAAAATGCTGAACTCGAAGCAAACCATTTAGCCCAAAAAATGAAAAAAACCTCTCAAGATCTCAATCAACAAAAACAAATACTAGCAAAACTTAAAGTAAATTCGGCACAATACCAAGCTCAACTTCAATCCGAAAATATAACCTTCACAGAACAACTAAAAGCAGCCTACCTAGTTTCACAACAGCCTTACTTAAAATTACTCTTGAGCCAAGATACTCCGGACAATGCGGCTAGGATGTTGCAATATTATCGCTATCTCAATCAAGACCGATTAGAAATCATCGAGCGACTCAATAATACTCTCGCTAAAATTCAATCGAATGCTCAACAAACTGAAATGGAAACGCAAAAACTATCTCACCTTCAAATCAACCAGAAAGATCAACAACTCAAATTTTCATCCGTTCAAAAAAATCGACAGGAAGTATTGAAATCTTTGGACCAAGAAATTCAAACAAAAAATCAAAAACTTCAAGAATTAATCAACAATAAAAAAGCGTTGGAACAAACTTTAAATCGATTAAATCGAAACCCTATCGCATTTATTATGCGCGGTAAATCCTTTAAAGCCCTCAAGGGAAGGCTGACTTGGCCTACCCGAGGTCGCATTGTCCAAGCCTATGGCACTCAAATTGAGGAAAGCGAACTTCATGCAAATGGGGTGTTAATTGCCGCCCCTATGAATCAAAATGTTTATGCAGTAGCCCCAGGGAAAGTTATTTTCTCTAAATGGATGACCGGCTATGGATTGCTACTCATCATCGATCATGGCAATCATTACATGAGCCTTTACGGACGAAATCACAGTCTATACAAAAAAGTAGGCGAGGTAGTAAAAGGCGGAGAATTGATCTCAGCGGTGGGTAGCAGTGGTGGATATCAGCAACCTGAATTATACTTCGCCTTACGCCTTAATGCAGCACCGCTGAATCCCAGCGAATGGTGTACGCGACAACCATGATTGACATAGGTGCCAGGCACCCAACAACCGACAGGATTCGAAATATTATGAAAGTGTGTTCAATCATCAGCCTATTAATCGCCAGCAGTCTCGGCTGTAGTTTCACCACTTTGGCCGCTACTCAGCCCACCTCCACTCATGCTTCCCAAGCAGCCATACAGAAGCAGAGCCAACAACTCTCGGAAGAGGATATTAAACGTTTTGTCAGCGCCATCGCGGTTATCCGTGAATACTACATTAAAGATGTGAAGGACGACACGCTGTTCAATGATGCCATTCGTGGAATGGTTTCCAACCTAGACCCCCACTCAACCTATCTCGATGCTGAAGCTCTAAAAGACCTGAACAATACCGTTTCTGGGAAATTAGTCGGTGTAGGTATTGAGTTATTACCCGAACAAGGTGCCCTGAAGGTTATCAGCCCCTTGGATGATTCACCTGCTGCCGCTGCCGGTATCAAATCCGGGGACTACATCATCAAAATTAATAATGAACTTGTCACTAATATGAGTTTCCGAGAAGCCGTTAATAAAATCAAAGGACCTGCTGGCTCCAATGTAACACTGACGATTATTCGGCCTAATGTCAGCAAGCCTCTAAAATTCACGATGCATCGAGCCACTATTAAGATTAAAGTCGTCAAAGGTCGCCTCCTCGATAATCACTACGCCTATATTCGCATCGGTTTCTTCCAAAGCCCCTTAGAAAGACAATTGATTCAAACCATCGATACTTTAAAACGAGACTCCCACTATCAGTTAAAAGGATTAATCTTGGATTTAAGAAATAATCCTGGTGGTTTATTACACTCAGGAACCGATGTAGCTGATGCTTTCTTAGATTCTAACAAGCTCAATAAATACGATGATAATATTGTCTATACCAAAGGCAGGATCCCGAGCGCCTCCATGCATATCAGAGCGACTCACGGAGATCTTTTAAAGGGGCTCCCTATGGTCGTCATAATCAACCAAGGATCTGCCTCTGCTTCTGAAATCGTGGCAGGCGCCTTACAAGATTACGGACGTGCCGTGATCGTAGGAACCCAAAGTTTTGGAAAAGGATCCGTTCAAACCCTAATTCCAATCACTAAAGACGATGCCATCAAACTCACCACCGCGCTCTACTACACCCCAGCCGGTCGTGAAATACAGGCAGAAGGCATTAAGCCCGATGTGGTTGTGCCTGATCTTAAAGTGAATCAATCTGATCCTTCTTTATTGCTGAATATTGATGAAGCTACTTTAGGCAATCATTTGCTGAACAGCAATACCGTAGGCGTAGGCACTGATTTAACTTCAGCCCACGATAATGACGTTAAATTGGCGAAAGATGATTATCAGCTCTACGAAGCGCTCACGATCCTAAAAGGAATGTCTGCTCAATCGACGGGGAAGTAATAATCCATGATTAAACTACTAACAAAAAGCCTATTGCTGATATTACTCAACCTTTCTTCAGCACAAGCTCAGCCTCAATGTGCCGTTGAAAAATTCACTCAATTTCAAATGCAATATTGTTTATATCCTGGAAAGGGGCCTCTGTTGGTTTTGCAAAATCCTCTAGGTAGTGACATGAGCATCTGGCCGAAATCTTTCATTCAAAACTTAAATCAATTTTCTGAAGTGTTGGTATACAATCGCCTCGGTTATGGAGCTAGCCATTACCTCGCCCATAAAATCGATCAAAGCACTACCGCTAACGTAGTCTCAGCTCAATTAAATGATTTATTAAAACAATTATCGATCAATAAACCCATTGTTATGGTGGGGCACTCCATTGGTGGATTGTATGCTCAAGACTTTGTTAGAAATTATCCTAAGAATATCGAAGCGCTGGTACTCATCGATTCCAGCAGCCCCTTAGAGCCTCAAATCAATAGTCCTTTTGTCAGTAAAATCATACCTCAAAAAGGAACGACTACTTATTTTGAATCGATCGGATACAATCAATCGATGGATCAAGTTAATGACTCTCCCAAAATGCCTCAGATTCCACTTTTAGTGATTACTGCCACCGAACATGGCGGCCCTCAAACCATAGAAAATCAGTGGCAAGAATTACAACGAAAATTGACAGAGACCTCACCCAAAGGCATTCAAGTCATCGCACAAGGCAGCGGGCATTTTGTCTATCAAGATAATCCGAACCTAGTGGTAAAATCTATTCATGATTTGATCCAAGAAAAATAATTTTTAAAAGAATCCTTACCATGCCCTTTGAATTATTAAAAAACTGGCTTCAAGAAGAAAAAAGCAAAGGAGCCCCTAATCCTCAACAAGCTGTATTATGCACAGCGACGCTAGATTCGATTCCACACAGTCGTGTTGTAGCCATTAAAGAAATCACGGAAGAAGGGTTACTCTTCTTTACTCAAAAAGGCACTCGGAAGGTTGAAGAAATACTCAAAAACCCCGTGGTTTCTCTGACCTTTTGGTTGGAACTCAACCAAAGAGAAATTATTATTGAAGGCACAGCAGAGCTGCTATCTAATTTAGACAATCAAAGATACTGGGAAGCTTATCCTCGTGAGGCACAACTGAGATTTTCAGCTTATGCACCGACCTCAACTCAACCTGTTGCATCGAAAGAAACCTTAGAACAACTTAAAGCTTCCCTTGAAAATACTTATCAAAACAAAAATATTCCCACTAAAATGTAGGTTGGTGCTAAGCCCTGCAATAGCGCTAGGTTTAAATTCCTGATAATCCTCACGCAGGGCGAGCCCAACAAGCCCGTTCTTTTCATATTTAAAACTTTGTAAAAAATATGTGGTTGGTGGGCACGCTTTGCTTTGCCCACCCTGCATTTCTGATAGCACCGAGTTAAATAACCCGCTGAAACCGCTTCACTAATTTCCCATCATGCATCACTTCTTCTAGAAACATCACTTTAGGCCGAACCCAAATTGGATTCTTTCCAAATTGCTCACAATTATAATGACCTTGATAAATCACCATTTCCTCGTAGGTTTCACTATGACGAGCGAAACCAACGACTTCATAAATCATTTGATTTCGATAATGCCGATATTTTCCATTCAAAATAATTTCAGACATAAAACCTTGAAACTCAAACCGCCACTTTAGCTTTAATATGAGGCTGAGGATTATAATCTTGAAATTCAAAATCTTCGAATTGATAATCATATAAAGATTCTGGTTTTCGCAATATTTTCAAAGTTGGCAACGTAGTAGGAGTACGTGAGAGCTGCTCTTCCACTTGCTCAAAATGATTCGCATAGATATGACAATCCCCACCCGACCAAATAAATTCACCGACTTCTAAATTACACTGCTGCGCCACCATATGAGTCAACAACGCATAAGAGGCAATATTAAACGGAACCCCCAAGAAGGCATCAGCGGATCGTTGCGTTAAATTACAGGATAATTTTCCGTTAGCGACATAGAACTGAAACAATAAGTGGCAAGGTGGCAATGCCATCTTCGCTAAATCACCTACATTCCAAGCACTGATAATTAAACGTCGAGAATCAGGGTTCGTTTTAATTTGTTCCAACAACTCACTCATCTGATCGATCACTCGACCGTCTTTAGATTCCCAAGAACGCCATTGTTTTCCATATACAGGACCTAAATTACCTTCAGCATCCGCCCATTCATTCCAAATCGAAACGCCATTTTCTTGTAAATATCGAACATTGGTATCGCCATTTAAAAACCAAAATAATTCGTAAATAATGCTTTTAAGATGCAGTTTTTTCGTTGTTAATAAAGGGAATCCTTGATTCAAATCAAATCGCATTTGATGAGCAAAAACACTGCGAGTCCCTGTTCCGGTGCGATCTTTTTTATCCACCCCATGATCACGAATATGCGCTAGAAAATTTAAGTACTGCTGCATTACATATTTCCTTGTATCAGCACTAAAGTCATCGCCACAAGCCAAATCCCCCACATCAATTCAGGTAACCAAGGAGTGAGCTTACGTCGCAAGATCCATAATAAACAAGCCAACACCAACCCTATAACAAAAGGAATTGTCACCAAGGCCAAAGAAGATTGTATCAATGCCCCTAAGGGATCTGCAGAAAACACTTTGGCAAATACATCCATTAAGTGTTGATGTAATGATACGACCCCATTCATCAAAATCACTAATTCATGCCTGAAAAATACAACAGCTAATGAGAGAACGACTAATAATACAATATGCTTAATCACTTAACTTTCCTTATTCTTTGATTGATAAGCCCAACCCATTAGGAGGGCTCCCATAATAATCATCGGCAGCGATAATAACTGACCCATGCTGAAATAATCCAACCCTATCAAACCTAACTGGATATCCGGCTCACGGAAAAATTCCACACTGAAGCGGAAGATCCCATATGCCAATAAAAACAAACCACTGACAGCAGCCCGAGGTCTTGGTTTGGCTGAATAAACCCACACTATAATAAACAAGAGCAGCCCTTCCAACAAGAATTCATAGAGCTGGGAGGGATGACGAGGCTCCAAACCGCCTTCAGGAAAAATCATCGCCCATGAAATATGGGTTACACGCCCCCAAAGCTCCCCATTGATAAAATTACCCAAACGACCTGTCCCTAATCCAACTGGTACCAACGGTGCTACAAAATCTGCTACTGTCCAATATGATAAATGATACTTGCGGGCCAGGAGCCAAAAACTCGCACAAACCCCCAAAAGCCCACCATGAAAAGACATCCCACCCTGCCAAACTTCAAATAAGCTCAAAGGGTTTGCCATGAATTCAGGCAAGCTATAAATCAACATATAGCCCAAACGTCCACCCACAACCACCCCTACTGCCACATAGAAAACTAAATCACTGATCTGATCTTGGGTCCAAATAGGCTTTTGTTTGGGAGCCCTAAGTGTGGCCAAAGCCCAGGCACCTGCAAACCCAATCAAATACATAAACCCATACCAGCGCAGGGCCAAAGGCCCTAAATGCAAAATGACGGGATCAAACTGGGGATACTGAATCATTGAAGTCTCCTAAATTGAAAGGGGTCGATGCATGCATCGACCCCTTTTTTTTGCCTAGCGCCCCGCACGCAGCAACGCTGCTAACCCTAACTCTTCGAGTGCCATCTCCATATGAATTCTCACTTCCTTGGATTCATCGATCTTCAGAACCTCAGCCAGCAACTCCTTCGCCTTTGCCATCGTTGATTTTCGAATCACCCACTTCACCCTCGGCAAGGATCGAGCATTCATACTGAGAGAGTCATAACCCATCGCCAATAAAAGCACCACTGCGATAGGATCACTCGCCAACTCTCCGCAGATGCTGACTGGTTTACCTGCCCTATGAGCTCCGTCGGCCACTTGTTTCAACGCCCTTAAAACAGCAGGATGAAATCCATCATAACGTTCTGAAACTCGTGCATTATTTCTATCGACAGCTAATAAATACTGAATCAAATCGTTACTACCGACTGATAAAAAATCCACTCGAGTCGCTAATTCATAAGCCTGATAAACAGCTGCAGGAACCTCAATCATCAAACCAATTTTCGGCATTTCAATTTCTAAACCTTCCATACATAGTTCATCATAAGCCTGCTTGATAAATCGCGTGGAGGCCTCTACCTCACCGACTGAACTAATCATCGGTAACATGATAGAAAGATTATTAAGTCCTTGATTGGCATGAAGCATTGCCCGAATTTGTTGCAAAAAAATCTGAGGATAATCCAAGCTGACTCTAATTCCTCTCCAACCCAAAAATGGATTTTCTTCTTCAATGGAAAAATACGGCAGCGCTTTATCACCCCCAATATCCAGTGTTCGCATCACTACTGGCCTAGGTGAAAAAGTATTCAACAGCTGCCGATACATGATTCGTTGTTCTTCTTCGGTAGGAAAACGATGGCGAATCATAAATGGCATTTCGGTTCTATAGAGCCCTATCCCTTCTGCCCCGACACTAAAAGATAGGCTAGCATCGATAGCGAGCCCCGTATTCACTTGCAAAGAAATTTCATGACCATCTGCTGTTTCTGCCGGCAAATCACGAAGATTTTGTAATTC
Organism: uncultured Gammaproteobacteria bacterium; assembly: GCA_903870185.1. Taxonomy (GTDB): domain Bacteria; phylum Pseudomonadota; class Gammaproteobacteria; order Coxiellales; family Coxiellaceae; genus CAIQCE01. The sequence continues at coordinate 2,816 of CAIQCE010000060.1, read as the reverse complement.
TTCATCGAGCTCTCTTTCCTCTTCCGCCAATGCCCGAAATTCTTTTTTAATGGTAGTCGAAGGTGAAACATAAACCTCACCATCATAACCATCGACGATCAACTCTTTTTCATCGAGCTGCATTAAACTCACATTACTGATGCCCATTATCGCTGGAACACCTAATGCTCTCGCTAAAATTGCCATATGTGAGTTACTGGAGCCAGTGCTTGATAACACACCGACCAAGCGCCCCTCAGGCACTTCCATCATTGCAGTGGCAGTCAATTCCTCGCTGACCAAAATCGTTCTTTTCGGATATTGTCGAATTTGAGGCTCATGTAATTGTAAATGAGACAAAATACGTCTTCCTAGATCTCGAACATCCGTTGCTCGCTCCTGCAAATAAGGATCATCTAAAGATTCAAATTGCTGCACATGTCGCTTGATGACTTTCCTTAAAGCCCCTTGAGCCCACTGCCTCAGCTCTATTTCCCCGACTACTTCTTCCATCAATGTTCGACTATCTAAGATTCGACTGTAAGCATCAAAAAGCACTTGCTCAGTCAAAGAAAGAGAATTGCGAGCTCGAGTTTGTAATTGGTGAATCTCCTGACGAGCTTGTTCTAATGCCCCTTTGAAAGCCTCAATCTCAAGCTCAACTTCTTCCTCTTCGATTTCACGATCGGGGACTGATTCCAAATCCGCAGGTGGAAACACCAAAACTGCTTTTCCGATCCCAATACCTGGTGAACCTGCTACACCCTCCAGAACGGTGGTCAGCTTAGTCTTCTTACCGGGCTGAACTCCTAATCCTTGAACCGCTTCTTGGATTCGAGCAAAGTCTAGCTCATTACCCAACTGGACCCCAAGTGTCACTAAAAACGCCTCTTCTTCCTCTGAAAAATAACCTTCCTCTTTACGTTGAACTGCAAGAACTCCTAAGCGTTCACCCTGTTTAATGATGGGAACACCCATATAAGCTTTAAAAGATCGTTCATTTAACAAAGAGTGAGGATGGAACTGAGGGTGTTTATGAGCATTTTCCAGATTGATAGGTTCTTCTCTTTCACCCACAATCCCGACTAAACCATGACCAAATTTAACTCGTAGCTGATGAATTAATTGAGAATCGATACCCGTGGCAGACATCAAAACATATTCGCCCAATGCTTCATCAACACAATAGAATGTCGTCGCATCCGCATGCAGGGTTAAATTAACTTCTGTAACAATTAAACTAAGGGCTGAAGATAAATCAGAAGCGACTCCCACCCCTTGAATAATTTTACGCAAGACCTTTAACATCGATCATTTTCCATAAGCTAATTAATGTGAAAGAAGTATAGCGGAATTTAGAAAATAATTGTGTTCTATTAGTTGTTTATTTTGAAAGTTTTAATCGGTCAAATAAGGCTCTAATTTTTCGAGTGCGGCTTGATAAACTTCCTGCTTAAATTCCACAACTTGTTTTAAAGGGAACCAGTAATCGACCCAATTCCATTGATCAAATTCAGGTTTCTCATATTTGGCTAAATTAATCCGAGTATCATCGCTCAACAATCGCAGTAAAAACCATTTTTGCTTTTGGCCGATACAAAGAGGCTTAGTATTCAACCGTCTAAATTTAACCGGCAACAAATAACTCAGCCAATCTTCAGTAGAACCCAAACATTCTACATCCTTTGACTCCAAGCCCAGCTCCTCCTCCAATTCCCGATACATGGCCGCCAAAGGGGTCTCCCCTTCTTGAATCCCACCTTGAGGAAACTGCCAAGCCTCCGGCTTATTACACCGCCGCGCCCAGAGTACTTGGTGACTGCTATTCGAGAGAATGATCCCTACATTAGCCCTAAACCCTTCTTCATCGATCATTTCTAGACCCTCATCCTTAATGAATTCAATATAACATAAACTTGATGCCAGGTACGGTGCCAGGTACCGTGCCAGGTACGGTAAAAAATATTTTCTGGACCCAATATCAGGCTATCAATGAAGTCTCAGTAATAACTCTTTGATAAGATTAAGACTAACTTAAATTGGATTAAAAGCCTGTGGATAACTTTAAATTTTATCCACATTTTTCCCCCAGCATATCCTCTTGCAATCGCCCTAAAAACACACTATCTTGTGTCTAAGAGCTAGTAGAGACCCATTATGTAGGGGTTCAAGGATTATGAACCAACTCAAAGCAAGGAGGCCATTATTTAACGTAACTCGTTCAATACCGTCAAGTTTTTTAACATTTAACCGTTCATTTGGAGCTAATGGAATATGAGTATTCACACTAACAATCTTACTACGGACAATACCTTTCAAATCAATGATCCTAATCTTCTGAAGGCTATTGAACCAGGTCAACTTCGAGTTATCAATCGCCGAGGTCGTGTGACCCAATTTGATGGTGGCCGAATTGATGCTGCTATTAAGAAGGCTTTCTTAGCCGTAGAAGGCAACAGTGCGAACCAATCTAGCCGAATTCATGAAATTGCAGCTGAACTCACTGAAGAAATCAGCAAAACCCTACAAAATCGCTGGCCTGCAGGTGGCACTGTTCATATTGAAGAAATTCAAGATATGGTGGAATTAGCCTTGATGCGCACTGGAGAACACGCTATTGCTCGCTCCTATGTCTTATATCGAGAATCTCGAAACAAAGCCCGATTAGACCAAGAACAAAATGAACACCCCAATCTTAGGATCACTCTAGAAGATGGAAAACAAGTCCCTCTAGATCTCACTTGGTTGCGCCAATTGGTCGACAATGCCTGTGAAAACCTGAGCGAAGTGAATGCAGAACAAATTCTAGAAGATACTCAGAACAACCTATTCGATGG
>CAIQCE010000059.1 GCA_903870185.1 uncultured Gammaproteobacteria bacterium | reverse complement strand
GGTCGATGCATGCATCGACCCCTTTTCTAGTTGCCGCAATAAATAAAATTTCTTTTCTTATACAAAACAAGGATAGAATACTTAATCGGATATCTACGAAGCTTTGGCATAGGAATAAATCAAATGAAACAATCCACTACCCAAATAATGATTTTAATAAGTGTCATTCTTATGGATATATTAACGGGCATGGAATTTGACCTCTTTTCTCCGAGTTTCCCAGAGTTACAAAGCCATTTTCAGCTCACACCTTTTTTAGTTGAAGCCTTATTGTCAGTCAATTTTGCGGGCTATTGCTTGGGTTTATTCTTTGTCGGAGGCTTGGCTGATCGCTATGGCTGTAAACCCATCTTATTAGTTGGTCTTATAATTTTCATTATCGGCAGCACACTGTGTATATGGACGCATTCTTACAAGTTACTCCTCCTCGGTCGTTTTCTTCAAGGTTTAGGGATAGCATCTCCGGCAATTCTCAGTTTTTTAATAATTGCCGATGCCTATACTCTCAAAAAACAGCAATATCTTATGGGGATATTGAATGGCCTAATGAATCTTTCTGTGGGAGCAGCTCCCATAGCAGGAAGCTACATAACACTATATTTTCACTGGCAGGGTAATTTCTTAACGCTTTTATCTTTAGGTATTGCAAGCTTAGTGATGACAATTGTATTCATCCCCACTTACAAATTACCTGAACAAAAGGAAACCCTTTCACTGCGCGGGTATATCCCTCTATTTAAATCAAAACCATTGATGCTTTTGATCATGAATATTGCATTCACGTCTGTGATCTACTGGATCTTTGTTGGAATGTCTCCCCTACTCTATATTAAAAATTTAGGCGTGAGCCTCTCGCACTTCGGATTTTATCAAGGGGCATTGGCCTTCTTCTTTGGACTTGGGAGCATAGTCTTCGGCTTGATTATCACTCGATTAGACCCGAAGAAAATGTTAAAAGCCTCCATTCACATTTCCATCATCGGCTTAATCAGTATTGCTTGGATCACATTCGTGGATAGCCCGAATCCTCTGCTTATTACGCTCGCGTTTTTTCCCTTTGTTATAGCTCAGATTGTTCCTTCTATCATACTATATCCTGTTTGCCTGAACTTTATACCACAGGCAAAAGGGCGAGTCTCAGCGATTATTCAGGGCATCCGATTAATCCTCTCCGCACTCTCTCTTCAAATCGCAGGTTTCTATTACCAAGGATCCTTTCAAAACATCGGGATTATTATCATCGGCTTTATAGTTATTAGTATCGTTACTCTATTTTGGGTCACTCAAAATCGTGAGCTTATGAAGCCTTTGCCTGAATAATAGAATAACCACTTACTGCAAAAAGGAACCTAACATGAACATTGAAATCCGAAAGGCTAAGCGAGACGATGTAACTTCTATAGTACGACTATTGGCCTCTGACCTTTTAGGAGCTCAACGTGAGCTCTATCAGAACCCCTTACCAGAAAAATATTATTCCTCATTTGAAGAAATCGATTCTGATAAAAATAACCACCTAATTGTGTGTGAAATCGATAAAAAAATTGCAGCCACTTTGCAACTCACTATAATTCCATACCTCACTTATCAAGGAGGAAGGCGTGCTTTAATTGAAGCCGTACGTGTGGATTCCAACTATCGAGGCCAAGGCCTAGGAAAGAAAATGCTCCAATGGGCTATTTCCAAAGCTCAAGAATTGAGCTGCCATTTAGTTCAATTAACGACCGATAAAAAACGACCTGATGCGCTTGAATTTTATAAAAGCTTAGGCTTCGTTTCTTCTCATGAGGGCTTGAAATTATCTCTTAACTCTTAGGGATATATGCGAAGAAAAAATCAATGTCCGAATTTCGGCGGCATCTTTCCATAAACTCATTATAGTATCAGCCCTTAAGGTTTTATTTTAAGAACCCAAAGTGCCAGGCACCTTTTTTGTATTCACGATATTTTTTCTCTATTATGAGGTAAATTTAAATCAATCAGGGGCCCTTTCGGCACAATACCTAATGGGTTAATGTGTCGGTGACTTAAATAATAATGTTTTTTTATATGATCAAAATTGACTGTTTCTGCAATTCCAGGATATTGATAAAGCTCTCGAAGATAATTCATCAAATTTGGAAAATCAATAATCCGGCGCAAGTTACATTTAAAATGGATATAGTAAACAGAGTCAAAACGAATAAGCGTAGTAAATAGGCGCCAATCTGCTTCGGTAATTTGGCTACCTACCAAATAACGACTTTTACTTAGCTTTTCCTCTATGGCATCAAGTTCAGTGAACAAAGCATCAAATGCAAGTTCATAGTCAAGCTGGTTACCTGAAAATCCAGCCTTATATACGCCAATATTAACAAAATTAAAAATTCTGTGATTAATTTTATCTATTTCATTACGTAGATGCTCAGGGTAAAAATCAAGTTTGTTATTACTGAGTGAGTCAAATTCAGTATTTAAGATACGAATAATTTCAGAAGATTCGTTATTAACGATTGTTTGTGTTTTTTTATCCCACAAAACAGGCACAGTAACCCGACCCGTATAGTCAATTTTAGCTTTAGTATAAATTTGGTGTAAATACTTAAAATTATTAACAGTATCAGGGATGCAACCAGCTTCATTACTAAAAGACCAGCCATTTTCACCCATAATTGGATCAACAATTGAAATTGAAATAAGGTCTTCAAGTTGCTTTAATTTCCTAAATATTAATGTGCGGCATGCCCATGGACACGCTAGAGAAATATAAAGATGGTAGCGCCCTATTTCCGTTTTAAAATCTGAGGCATCATTAGCCGTAATAGCATGATGAAATTCATCGAATTTTCCATCATAATTTTCAATATTGGCTTTAGGATTCCAATAACCATTAATAAGCAGCCCCATACAAATCCTCCCCGAGAAAAATTATTTGTGTTCAATCATCACATGCAAGTCTTTTTCTATGTAAACTTTAATAAACCCAGGCAATGTTTTTGAATCATTAAATCCCTTGAAATGCGCCATCAATTGAGCATCTTTTACCTTTGTGAGATGAACAATCCTCCACTTATTTAAAGGACGCTCCTCATCACCTCCTACAGCATGTTGAACATGAAAAAGTGGCTGCATTGGTGTCAATTCCTCAGAACAACCTGGTAAAGTTTTCACCCCAAGAAAAGTAACTATTTGGTCTTTATTATTCACGTAAACTTCTTCGTAAACCTCTTCATAAATTTCCGGATGGAGCCATTGCTTCTGTTGTGAAGATCTTACAAATATTTCACCGTCGGTTATCATACAGGGTTGTTTTCCCCAAGACTGAGCAGACCCTTTACGTACAACATAGGGTATATAATCGCCTGGATTCCAAGCTTTCTTTTTTTCCATATCCCACAACATTACCTGGGTAAAACTAATTGGTTTATTAGTCGTGTAATTGGTAAGAGCCCGGTTGACATCAATATCATCTAATTCAATTTGTGTATAGGCTGGATCAAGCCAACATTTTTCAAATTCATTCTGTGCCTCTATACTATTATTAAACATAATTTACCTCCTATTATCAGGAAACTAAAACAATGGTAGTATTCTTCAAAAATTATTTGTTTCATTAACTTTACAATTTACTAACGTTCCCTATCGCTTCCCTGTGTTTCTCTAAATGGAAATACCTAAATAAAGACCCGTTATAATCAATAAAAGCCCCATGAATCGATTAAACCATTGCACATAACTTGCTTTGGTTAAGAGAGTGCGTAGCTTCATTCCTGCCAATGCCCATAGACCAATACAACAGTAGCAGATCACAAAATAGAGACTGGCAAACTTGGCAAGAGGTATCATGCTGGTCGCGCTTGTAAAAGACATGAGCCCCGAAAGACAAGCCATCCAAGCTTTTGGATTGGTGCATTGCAATATTGCACCATCAATAAATCGGGGCGCGTGAGTAGCTCGGTGCTCACTCTGGATAGTAGCGCTCGATTTCATAATGCAGTAGCCCATGTACATCATATAGGCAATGCCTAGATAACTGCTAAAGTGGAGTAATGGTGAAGTTTGACGACGCTACATTCGCCGTACCACCAGTCGGACCTGAAAAGGTGTAACTACTTCCTGGGAGAGAG
>CAIQCE010000058.1 GCA_903870185.1 uncultured Gammaproteobacteria bacterium | reverse complement strand
CGAATGATACTTAAGTAACCCAATAGCTCTGATTTTCCATCAAACATCAGCATCCCCCTGATTTAAAAATCATAGAGTATTGACGAATCCTAACTTTTGTTCAAATTTTGATGCGGGAGCCCTGCTCTATTCATCATCCTCTTGGCGCCTCAAGAAAGCGGGAATATCGAAATACTCGATATCCTTGTCCCGAATCCCTTCTTCAGCTTCCGGCGCTCTAGCGCGGGTTTTGTCATTCCGCATATAAGTCGGTCTGTCTAATTGATTATAGTCTAAAGTTCCGTCACTTTTCGTGCTTTTCAAGATTTGAGCAGAACTGCTAGGGGCATCAGAGGCCGTTCCCGTCGTCGTACCGGGTCTTCCAAGCCCTGTTACTACAACTGTCACTCGCAATTCATCTGTCATTTCAGGGTCAATTACCGTTCCAACCACCACCGTCGCATTTTCAGAGGTAAAGGATTTAATCGCATCGCCCACAGCCTCAAACTCACCAATCGACATATCCAATCCTGCCGTGATATTGACCAAGACTCCACGAGCCCCTGAGAAATCCACGTCTTCCAATAGGGGGCTGCTGATTGCGGCCTCTGCCGCCTCACGAGCTCGATTTTCCCCTCGGCTAACACCCGTCCCCATCATCGCCATACCCATTTCGGACATAACGGTTCGAACGTCTGCAAAGTCTACGTTAATCAACCCCGGGCGTGTGATGAGATCTGCAATACCTTGTACAGCGCCCAGCAAGACATTATTGGCCGCCTTGAATGCATTGATTAAACTGATATTTTTCCCTAACACACTCAATAATTTGTTATTCGGGATCGTGATTAAGGAATCCACATACTTAGCAAGACCTCGGATACCCTCTTCCGCCACCATCATTCGCTTCTTGCCTTCAAAGGCAAAGGGCTTGGTGACGATAGCCACGGTTAAGATTCCCAATTCTTTAGCAATCTGAGCCACTATAGGTGCCGCTCCCGTTCCGGTACCGCCCCCCATACCTGCAGTTAAGAACACCATATCGGTTCCTTGAAGCAATTCACGGATATGATCCATATTTTCTTCAGCTGCCTTTCGACCGATATCAGGATCTGCGCCAGCACCTAATCCTTTAGTGATTTCTTCACCAAGCTGCATAATACTCTTCGCGCTGGAGCGATTCAGTGCCTGTGCATCCGTGTTGGCACAGATGAATTCGACTCCTTCGATATTTTCTTGAATCATGTGCTCAATTGCATTACCACCGCCACCGCCGATACCAATCACTTTGATCTGTGCGTTGTGTGGAGAACTGTCGCCTAATTCGAACATTTTTCTTACCTCATTTTAGTGTTTTTTAAAAAAAGTTATTTTTTGGCATCTGCCACAAAACTGCTCTTTTTAGTTATTTTACTTATTAAAAACTACCGTTAAACCAAGACTTCATTTTCGCCCATAAATTTTTGATGCTGGAATCATTAGCTAATGTTTGATCCTGCTGATGATGCTGGCCATAAAGCAACAAACCAATCCCTGTTGCAAAACTGGGGCTCTCACGAACATCGGATAAACCACCGACATGCTGAGGCAATCCTAATCGTACTGGCATCTGGAATATTGATTCCGCCAATTCTACGCCACCTTCTACACCCGAAGCTCCACCCGTTAGCACTATACCGGCAGTAATTAAATCCTCAAAACCACTTCGACGCAATTCTGTCAGCACCAAAGCGAACAATTCTTCATATCGAGCCGCTACCACTTGAGCTAATGCTCGCTTCGATATCATCTTGGGCGCACGCTTGGCCATATTAGGCACTTGAATCATCTGCTCTGGATCAACCTCATTAGGAAGAACCGATGCATAATTAATTTTGATTTGCTCCGCTGATTGAGTCGGTGTACGCAAAGCGACGGCGACATCATTTGTTACGTGGTCACCCGCAATAGGAATCACAGCTGTATGGCGAATTGAACCCTCGGTGAAAATTGCAATATCAGTAGTACCACCCCCGATATCAATCATACAAACACCTAAATCTTTTTCATCTTCGGATAGCACGGCATAACTCGACGCTAATTGTTCTAAAACCACATCATTCACAGTCAGCCCACAACGTTGAACACATTTAGTGATATTTTGTGCTGCACTCACTGCGCCGGTTACTATATGAACTTTGGATTCTAAACGTACACCTGACATGCCAATAGGCTCACGCACGCCCTCTTGAGCATCGATGATAAATTCTTGAGGAAGGATATGAAGGATTTTTTGATCAGCTGGAATAGCGACAGCCTTAGCTGCATCGATCACCCTATCGATATCGGCTTGAGTGACTTCTCGATCACGAATCGCGACAATCCCATGTGAATTTAAACTTCGAATATGACTACCGGCGATACCGGTATAAGCTGAATGAATTTGACAACCTGCCATCAGCTCTGCTTCTTCTAAAGCTCGCTGAATAGATTGTACAGTCGATTCAATATTGATTACGACCCCACGCTTTAAACCATAGGAGGGATGTGTTCCAAAACCAATGACTTGGATTTCTCCATCAGCACTGACCTCGCCCACTAATGCTGCGATTTTGCTCGTGCCTATATCTAACGCCACTATTAGGTTTCTATCTGGTTTTTTGGACATAACCGCTACGATCTCCCTGTGAGTCACTCCCTCGCAAACACTCCTGAAACAGTGGCCAAAAGCTCATACTCAAAGAACAAACTTAATTAAATCATCAGTATAAGGCAAAGATCTTAAGATCTCTATTAAAATCTGAAAAAAACTTTAAGGAAGAATCACTGAAAAATAGCTTTTAGCTGCACAATTGATCATAAATTAATCAGATATTTTTTATTAAAATCATTATTTAATCAATAAACTGTACTTTATATATAATTAAAAACGTGAAGAATTGAGGCTTTTTTTGCATCTAGAATGGATCCCGCGGACAAGCCGCGGGACGACGGGCGTGGGTTAATACAGGTTAGTTCTAGGCACAGCACAGCACAGCACAGCACGGCACGGCACAGCACGGCACAGCACGGCCCAACAAAGACCACAAAACAACGGGATTGTCGGGCTCGCTCTGTATTAAGCACATCAAATATTTCCGCATAGTGCTCATGCAGGACTTAGCACCGACCTATGCAATATATATAACAAGCCACAGGGCGATGCTTAAGAACGATACTGCACCGATATCCCATTAGGATACCGAAGATCAATGCGCCGTATTTGAGAAGCCTTGGGGGAAAATAGCGTGGGATAAAGCTTAATAAAACGCTTAAATCGCACATCCACATCAACCCGCCCAAGAACTAATCGAATGCCATTACTAAGCTCTAAATTCCAGGAATGTCGTGAATTCAAATTCAAGCTGATAATTTTAAGATCCAAGGGCTTTAAAAGCAGAGACCAGGATTGATATTGCTCCCAAATCATTTCCTCACTGGCATCAGGACCCGAAAGCCGAGGCAACCCAGGGGGAAGACTGTCGAGTGGCGGGGAAAAAATCTCGGACCTTTTATTGATAAGACTATGATCGCCCCATTGAGCCACAGGCACTTGCTCATCGATACGAATATGAAGCTCTGAGGGCCAAACTCGCCGAATAGAAACATCATCCACCCAAGGAAGCCGCATCAAATCTTGGCGCATGGAGTATTTATCCAGGCTGAAAAACCCACCTTTCAAATCAGCATCGACTGTTTTTTGAAGCGTTTCACGAGGGATATGAGAACCAGTGGCCACAATCACGACATGTTTAATTGGCATCCAATTAGGATCATGCATTTTTAACCAAAATACATATCCGCCGAACCCAAGAACTAAGAAAAGAGCCCCCCAGGATACGGTTTGAAAAACCACTCGAGCAAACTCCCACCAATCAGTTTTGGGGGCCTGATGACGCGGCATGTATTTTTTTTTAGATCGATTCATTTTGCATCCCTGCTATTCGATCCTTGCAGCTCACAACCTAGAATCTTCGTCATAGAAAGTAAATTTGAAATTACATCAATGATGACGGCCTTATACTCGAACTGCAGGGCTTGCCTGTAGAATCCCTGCGTCAGTAAGTACTCGCTCTGCAACCGCAAGGGCAGATGAGCTCCTGAAAAAATTCGGAGCACTTGCCAGTAAACTGCTAATGCCCTCGTAATTGCGAGACCTACTTAAGTCATCAATCACTGCTGAAGCAGCATCATCCAACTTTTGCAATCCCACTTGTATATATTGACTTGAATTAGGATGAGCCGTTTTATAATTTTCTAATAAGGCAGCCGCCTCTTCCCAACGCCCATCTGAGCCAAGCGCTTGAGCCCGTTGAAGTAATTTATTCAGTGTGGCATAAGGAGTAAAAAATGTGACCAGGGCCTCACCCAAACCTTTAAATGTTCTTCGCATATTACACCCCCTTGAATCAAAATTAATTTATTCTTATTAAACCCTTGATTACACCTGGACCACCGGTGACCTATTTCATCTTAAGTAGGCCCTGTGACCCCAGGTAACGTGATGTTACCAGAATCCGAACGGGTCGCAACTGCTCCCTCTCCAAAGCCCGCTAGAGGATTGACTATGCCTCCAAGTGCTGGAGAAGGCGCTCTCTCTGCTGAGCTTATAGCAAAAGCTACCCCTCCAGCAGCCATACCTGGCCTAGGCGCCACCTCATCTACTACCTTAGCCTTAGCTTCAGCTTCAGCTTCAATTCCAGCTCCTGCTGCCGCCACCCTCCCAGCTGCCGCGCCCTCTCTAAGAGCTTGAGCCAAGGGATTAATGCCGGATACCACTGCTCCACGATCCGTAAGCCGGCAGACAGCCTCATATCGAGCTCTTATAGCCGCAGCCGCTTCTCGGGTAGGTGTTTGCCCCATCACCCCGGATGGAATTCTAATAAAACGGGATAGCATGGCATGCTCAAATGTAAAAACCGCGTGGGGCTTAAAGACTTCTCGTGAAAGTACTAAATATTTTAAATCTATGGGTGCAGTTAATATACACTCTGTGGGATGAGCCTCTGCCCAGACCCTCACGGCCGTCGGGGTATCAAATATCCCAGCATGTCGAATAGGAAATCCACCTGCCGCTAATGTCTTGAGTACAACGGTTGTGCAATTATGGTGAAACATTCTGTATCCAATAGGACCCTCTCCTAACGCTCCTCGGAGATTCATCTCATTGAATCGAGCTAATGCTTGAGTATATAGAGCCCTTAAATCCGGATTGTTAAACTGTGGGTTTCTCAACGCCTCTGCTATCTTACGCGTTAAAAAATCTACCTGAACTCGTT
>CAIQCE010000057.1 GCA_903870185.1 uncultured Gammaproteobacteria bacterium | reverse complement strand
TTTTTTCATTTCCATGAAATAGACAATCAAAGCATCTTCCTTATCCCTGGATTCGGTACTGATGAAATACAGATCTATAAGCTTAAGAAATTTGCATGTAAATCTCTAAAAGGTTCTGGTGTGAAAAGTGGAATTAGAGTGATATATGCCTTTTATCCAAAATTGAGAGTAATTGAGTTCTTAGAAATATATTTTAAGAGTGATAGGGAAAATGAAGATCAAGAAAAAATTGAGAGATATTTATATGAAAATTTCTAAATAGAAGGTTAAGGAAATGGGCGAGCTTCTTGCTGGCTCCCACGTACATACCAGCCTCAGAATTAAAGAGCATATTTCATAACCGGTATATAGCGATCGACTCCTAAAGGCGATAGTTGCAGCCTAATTCTCTCACAGCCCATTTTTAAATAAAATCCTTCTGCATGGGGGTCAGCCCAAAGTGTGAATTCATGAATATTATTATCTAGGGCTGAGGCGCAGCAATGTTGCCAGAGTTGTCGACCGAAACCGTAGCCTATGAAGTTGGGGTGTAGGAAAAAATTATCGAGTTGAGGTAAATTAATATCATCAAGACTAAAGCTATAAAATCCTATTAATTTCTCGTTTACGAAAAACAGATGCACAGTAGATGTTTTTAAATATTCCTCGGTAACACCGAATTGTTTCATGAAATCATTCATAAAAGATTCATCATAGCCCCAATGAGATTTTGACAATTTCAGAAGAAAATTAATATCATTTAAATCTTCGGGTTCAGCTTTTTTTAGGATGGTTTTCATATGGTAATTTAGATCACTCAGTACTAGATCAGAAAATAATCTTAACAGTTGCAAGATTATAAACCTAGTAAAAAAGAATGGGTAGAACTTATGAAAAATCTGATGTAGTATTTAAAAAATGAAAACATTAATGCGATGCGAGTGGGTGACAGAAGATCCACTTTATATTGATTATCATGACCATGAATGGGGTGTTCCCATTTATGATGATCGATTGCTATTTGAATTTATAATTTTAGAAGGCGCGCAGGCTGGACTCAGTTGGTATACGGTCTTAAAAAAACGCGAACATTATCGAAAAGTATTTGATAATTTTGAGCCTGAGAAAATTGCAAAATATACCCAAAAGAAAATTGAAAAATTGTTAGAAGATCCTGGAATTATTCGAAATCGATTAAAAGTTGAATCGACTGTTATCAATGCAAAAGCCTATCTAAAAATTATCCAAGAAGGGGATAGCTTTTCAAATTATATATGGTCATTTGTAGGCGGAAAACCCATTCAAAATAATTATAAAGACATAAAAAAAATACCAACAAGTACAGAAATCTCAGATCGATTATCAAAGGATTTAAAAAAACGAGGTTTTAAATTTGTTGGCAGTACTATTTGTTATGCTTTTATGCAGGCAGTGGGTATGGTGAATGATCATACGTCCAGGTGCTTTTGTTATAAATGAAAGTGAATGAAGAATTTACAACTCATCATGAAGGTCAGAAGGACAAGGCCGTCGAATCAACCAAGCCGTTCCAAATAAATCGATGATCCCAACCCATAATCGATTCATCACCCCATATTTAGAATAACCTCGAGTTCGGGGTCGATGAGAGATAGGGACATTGACCACAGTGGCGCCCGCCCGGATAAAAAGGGCAGGTAGAAATCGATGAAGATGGTCGAAGTGAGGTAATTTCAAAAAAGTTGTTTTGGAGAAAAGTTTTAAGCCGCAACCTGAGTCAGCACAGGTATCATTTAAAAATTTAGATCGAATAGAGTTCGCAATTTTAGAGGAAATTAATCGAAGCGGACTATCATTTCTATTTTGACGGTGCCCTGCTATCAATAATTGCTGTGCAGAAAGGACTTGCTCTTCCATCGCTCTAAACAATTTTTGAATGTCAGCGGGAGGATTCTGGCCATCTCCATCTAGAGTGGCAATAAGCGAATAACGTGCCGCATAGACTCCACTGACAACAGCAGAACTTTGGCCTAAATTGACCCGGTGTCGCAGTACTCGCAGTTCAGGGTATTGGGACTTTAATTCGAGTAATTTCTCGTGAGTGCCATCCGTGCTGCAATCATCTACAGCAATAATTTCACATTCTGCCCAGGGGCTTAATTCTGCGATAATTTCCTCAATTAATGGCTCGGCATTATCGATTTCATTGTGCATAGGAATAACAACAGAAAGCTGGGGTAAGGGGGTTTTTATGGATTGATTATTTAGCATATTGAGACTCTAATGAGAATTTCAGGGGGAGTCAACCTACATGACAGAAAAAGCCATGCAGAGTAAAAAGGCCACCCCGGCCCCAGCTAAAAAATAGCGGAATGATTTTGGTTTTTGGGGAGGGTTAAAATGTTGCTCGGAACGTCGCTGAAGTTGCTGAGACTTGATATCGCTTAATACCTCGTAAAGAAGCTCTGGCATTTGTGCCAGCCTTTCAAAGCCTTGAGGCATTGATTTTAAAATTTTCTTTAAAAGCGTTTTGTGCCCATAACGTTGACGCATCCATTTTTCTAAATAGGGCTTGGCTGTCGTCCA
>CAIQCE010000056.1 GCA_903870185.1 uncultured Gammaproteobacteria bacterium | reverse complement strand
ATCATTTTTTTCTTATCACCATCCTCTGATATTCCCGCAATATCCATAAAGCATGCATAAGCTGAAGCGAAAGTGGGCACTTCTCTATCAACACCGTCTGAAATTAGCGGCATCTTGTCTTTATAATATACTCTAATACAGTCATATCGGGTTATTAACGGCCGCCTCATTACGGCTCCTACATTGAAACCCTCAATGGTATGGACAAGTTGAGCGGCGACACTCAACTCAAACTCTGTGGGAACTTCTCCAGCCTCACTTTTTAATTTGGGATCCATCCCTGCCCCCTTAATCAAAGCCTCCACACAATCTGCCACATGATCATCTAATCGTATAATATGCATTAAATTTGCTTCGAATTGAATGCTACTATAAGCAGCTGCAATTGCAGCCTCTCGTTCCCCGATCGATTGAACAAGTGCTCCGACCCAAGCACCCTTATTCGGATTCCCAGGACAAACAGCAGTAGGAATAGACCAAGCTTCAGGTGCTTTATAACCATGACAAATGTCACCAACGACTTCTAAATGTTCGCTTAGATCCCAGCCTGAAAGTTTCCCCTCTTTATAAAGCACCCATAGAGCGTCAGAGACCGCCCTCGGTCCTGTTCTAAAAATTGTGCTGTACATGCCACTATTAGCATCATTGGATAAATATACAGTGGTTTGGGATTGGTGATTGATTGGATATTTTTCGGTGTAATTCCTCCAAACTTGTTCTAAGATGCATTGAAGAATGAAATGATAGCGTTCTCGACAAACAAAAGCATCATTGCCGGATTGACCCGTATTTTGAGTGTTGGGATGAAAAAATAATAAGGTCGCATCAGATTTTTCAAAGGTCGCTTCTATAGGAACCTCGCCTGGCTCCACATCATGATCAAAATAGGCGCTCCAGTCTGCCCCCGGTTGGCTATAAAAATATAAAATCAAATATCGTAAAATATCACTCGAGGCTCCAAAATTGGGGCGAAGACGGCGACATTCATAGACTGCCAAATCCCAAAGATCCCTCAGCTGCCTTGCAAACGGAAGGTGATAATCAGGATAGGTGCTTTCAATCAGCGTTCGAATCTCAGCAATATCTTTTAAAACAACACCACCGATATCTTTAAATCCCCCCTCTGATGAAGAGAATTCTGAGTAACGTGATAATGTTTCTGCTGAAATCGTTTCTCCATCAATCCAAATCCAAATTTGTGCAGCAGGATTTCGCTCCCGCCACAATTTCACACACTCGATCGAATCAGCCGGCATGGGCTTAGCACCACCCGCCCAAGTAAAATGAATAATTCCCATCCGTATTAATCCTTTCCCTGCTTTTAACTAAACAATCATGGCCTCGGTGATACGTGCTCTTGCTCTCGTTGATGAGCTTCTAACTGTGTCATCACTTTTGTATGACCTTTTCTGTCTGCTTCACCGAAGGCTGTTTCACCCGCTTTTGTTTTATAAGCGCTATTCGCTCCTTGAGCCAATAGATACACAACCACTTCTTCATGACCCGCTCGAGCAGCGGCGATGAGAGGAGTGATTGAGCCAGAGTCATCTCCATCGTTCACATCGCCTTTATTACGGTTAATGAGAACCTCTAGCATCTTAAGATGCTTGAATCCCAAGCTTGCAATATAACTGGTTATATTTAACCCATTATATTCACGTGCCCAAGGAAACCACCCCTTAGACAACATAAACTTCAAGGCGTCAGGATCTTTGTTTTGAATCACTCGATCCATCAGAGCAAAGTCGCCTTCAGTCAGCCAAATTGTGGGTTCGGTATATCTGAACCCAGCATAATAGACACCATATCCCGCCAATTTCTTATCAAGGCGACAAAGCCCATTAACCCCGGCCAAAAATCGAGGCGTATAACCATTTTCATCCCTGAATTCTAATCGCAATGTAAAATTCTTCCATTTTTCCCTCTTAAAATGTTCAATGGCCTTATCTTCTTCTTTAGCCTTAATAAGCCTAAGAAATTCTTGCTCTTCTTTATTCAATGGCAGATTTTGAAGATCTTCTCTTTCCTGATCAGTCAAAGCTCTGGTCAACTTACGAAGATCCACCGTCGGAGGTCGTGGAGGCACTGGCAGCGTATCTGCAGACAGCGATGCCAAATCAGGCACTCTACCTGGGCGCTGGGTTCGAGGAGCGACTGCTCGACGTGCTAGCGAAGCCAGGGCACTTGGGGAGAGAGGGGAGCTAGTTTTACGATCTGATGCACCCGTCGGGGAGGCTTCAGCACTCACTGGACTCCTTTCTCTCAATCCACCAGCGGGCATCAATGAAGCATCTTCTTGAGAAGTGGCTAGAGCTGCTGCTGCGCTCTTCTTGGAAATAGTCCAATTAAATATTGCATTCAAACCCACCAACGCCATTTCAATTCCTAAGAAAAATAAAGCACCATGAATCAAAACGCCCATCCCAAACGGTAACCCGGTTAAGGATAAGCTGCCCGTTAGGATCAATGCAAAAAGAATCCAAGAAACTATACTGGTGGCCGATGAAAGACCGAAGAGCATTAAATTATTGGGTTGCGAAGGAGAGGGGTCTCGGCTGCCTAACATCCAGAAGAAAAAACCCACTAAAGTGGATAAGGCTAAAACTGCGGTCAAAGGAGCCCAAATTACAAGCGAACTCAAAGCCTGAAGAGGCAAACCAAAAGATAATCCAAACCCAATACTCAACACGACCACCGGTGTTATCGTCCAAATAAGCCAGGCCAAGACTTGATTACGGGGAAGATGTGAAAGAGCAGTTGCACGCATGGGGAACCTCAATCAGGTAGAGTTAATTTACCCTAGTATAAGGTCTACCCCTAAACTCATCAATGGCCTCTAAAAATGGCGATACCAGTGCCTGGCACCGATTTATAGATGTAGTGTTTATGACTCACCTTTCAATGTTTCTATCAGTACTGGACTCACATCAATTAAATTTGAAGCATGATAAATAATATTCGAAGTAACGATTCTCGCCACTTCTTTTTCCACTAATTCACACTTTCTATTGTATAAAACCTCAAAGACGACTAAAATTAAAAACAATAAAGTAAAGCTTCAAACACACCATTTCAATTTTCTGACCTGCATCTTTCTGAAACAATATTTCAAGTCCTTTAAGAATCTCATAACTGTCAATCCAGATACGTCAGGAGGAAAAAATGAAAATTCATCTAGATCCACTGACTAAAAAAAATCTTTATTTTCGATCTTCCTTCTTAAAAAACCACACGGAAAAATACTTAAAAATTCCTCCTCCACCCATAATCTTAATTCAGCATTAAAACCTGAATTAGCTGGAACTGTTATATTTAATCTGGCAAAAAAATCGTTCAAACAATATCTTTTAGTCACTTTTCTCATACTAACAACAGCATTAACGAGCAAATTTTATTTTCGAGTAATAGCACCCACCCTGACCACTGGTGCTTTTACAGCTTATGTCCCTCCTGTCTTATTATTAATAGCCGTCTTAGCTGTGTGTACTGCCATATTATATAAAAATTTTTTTATGGAATTAAATAAATTAGATGCTATAGAGAATCATGCTTTTAAATTACTCAAAGGATATAAAGATGAAAAAACAAAAGCTGTGGAAGGCTACACTTTT
>CAIQCE010000055.1 GCA_903870185.1 uncultured Gammaproteobacteria bacterium | reverse complement strand
TTAATAATTTAGCTAAATAATTGATCAATGCCTTATTAGCCTCTCCCTCTTGAGCTCTAGCATGCACTGAAATTTGTAATTCTTGATCGACCACACCTATGATTGCTGTTTTTTTAGCGTTGGGCTTTACTAAAACATAAAGTTTTATTCCCGAGTTTTCAATTTTGAACCACATATTAATTCTCAAACTCCTGTAGCAAATCCATTAATTCACCCCAATTTACTTCATGAAACAGCTTAAGATCCTTTTCATGAAGTCGATTGATAAGATAACTAGATTAACTGCTCTAAATCAATTTCATCGCGCACTGCTATTCCATAATCTCCAAATTCAGAAATAGTGGGTTTAAGTTTCCTGGAATTTTTTACCGAATCCAAATGAATACCTGAAATCTGAAATCCTCTTTTTTGGTAAAAACGTAAGGCATCCAGATTATCATTTGTGGTCATTAAATATAATTTTGTACAATTCTGAGATTGGGCAAACTTCTTCATCTCTTCTAGCATTAACGTACCCAGACCATTAAATTTTTCATAAACTTCAAATGCAATAATTTCACAGATAGGTGATCGTATTTCATAGGTCATAAAACCCATAATCTTTTCACCCTCTACTGCTATCAGACTCTCCATAGAACTCGGATAAAATTTCACTCCTCGTATCAATAAAGGTTCTCCACCCCATTCACGAGTCATCGTCTCTTTAAGCCAAGTTTGTTCTTTTGAATTTATTTTTCTTATTTTAATGTTCATGTGTAATAATGTCCGATAACTTTTATCACTGGGTTCAAAGTTTTATGCCTCTAAAACACTTTTTAAGCATTGAGCAACTCGATACCAGCACTTTAATTCAGCTGCTGGATAAAGCCCAGTATTTCTTGGATACAGCGGTATTGACCCAATCCATCCTTCCCAATCTTACAGGCAGGGTGGTCGCTAATTTGTTCTTTGAAAACAGCACCCGTACTCGGAATTCCTTTGAAATTGCGGCTAAAAGGCTTGGAGCTTTAGTCCTTAACCCCAATATTGAGACCTCTGCACTCAGCAAAGGGGAAAGCCTAGAAGATATGGTGCTTAATTTAGAGGCAATGGGGGTCAATTTATTTGTAATTCGTCATTCTCAGAATCAAATAGCTGAATCCTTAATTCCTTTACTACAAAATCAAACTCACCTGGTTAATGCGGGGGATGGGGCCCATCAACACCCTACCCAAGCCTTATTGGATTTATTGACTATTCGTCAGCATCATGCGGACTTCTCCACCCTAAAAGTCGCGATCATCGGCGATCTTGCGCATTCTAGAGTCGCAAATTCTTTAAGACAGGGTCTAATGCTTTTAGGATGTAATGATATTCGTTTAATTGCCCCAAATTTCTTGTTACCAGAACATATTGATACTCATACTCATACCCAAATCCAATGCTTTGAAGACCCTGAAGAAGGTATTAAAGATGTTGATATTATCTACTTTTTGCGACTACAAAAGGAGCGAATGAGCGCCGAAAAGCTCCAATCTAGCATCGATTTTTCAACAAAATTCATGATCTCGCAAAAACATCTTTCCCTAGCCAAGCCTGATGTAAAAATTATGCACCCTGGCCCGGTTAACCGTGGAATAGAACTAAGTTCGGAAATCATCGATGGGCCAAATTCCCTCATATTATCCCAGGTTAAAAATGGAGTAGCAGCCCGAATGGCAGTGCTGGATTTCTTGCTTCAGGAGCCTAATCATTTCTGATTATTTTATTAGTTTTTTATCCTTTCTTGTGGATAAGATATCCACCTGGGTATAGAATGTCCCCCTACCGTACATCAGTTGTAGGTTCAACATGAGTATTCACAAATCCCTTTGGGAACAATGCCTAAACGTATTACAGGATGAAATGCCGTCACAGCAATTTAATACCTGGATCCGTCCGCTACAAGCAGAAGAAAAAGAACAAGAAATTCTACTACTTGCGCCCAATCGCTTTGTATTAGAGTGGGTTAATGAAAGGCACGCCAATCGGATAAATGAGTTACTAAGTGAGTTCACGAACGGAAAAGGCCCAGCGCTTCGGCTTGAAATTGGCACGAAAATGCAGCCATCTGCTGTGAAAATTACCGCTTCTTCATCTAACTCACCTAATCCTCAAATTAATACACCCAATAAATCTTTTGGCCCTACTCACTCAAACCTGAATAAGGATCTTAATTTTAATAATTTTGTAGAAGGGAAATCTAATCAAGTAGCCCGTGCTGCCGCGATGCAGGTAGTAGAAAACACTGGGCAAACTTAC
>CAIQCE010000054.1 GCA_903870185.1 uncultured Gammaproteobacteria bacterium | reverse complement strand
CCTAAAATTGCTGTCGTGATGGATCCTATAGAAACCATTAAACCTCAGAAAGATACCAGCTTCGCCATGATGCTCGAAGCTCAAGCACGTGACTGGGAAATTTATACCTTAGAACCTCAAAATATTTGGTTACAGGATGGAGTGATCTGGGGACACTTGAAAAATTTAAAATTGTTTGATGACTCACGACATTGGTTTGAAGTGCAAGAGCTTCGAATACAACCATTAACTGAAATCGATTGTATTTTGATTCGAAAAGATCCGCCCTTTGATCTTAACTATTTATACCTAACTCAATTATTAGAATTAGCTGAAGCCCAAGGAGCGAAAATTTTCAACAAGCCTTCTGCTATCCGAGATGCCAATGAAAAATTGCTGACTGCTTATTTCCCACAATGTTGTCCTCGAAGCCTAGTGAGTTCCGATCCAGAAATCATTCGTGAATTTATAGAATCTATTCCAGAGACTATTTTAAAACCTTTGGATGCCATGGGTGGCCATTCTATTTATCGACTAACGCCCAAAGACTCCAATCTTAATGTCATTATCGACCAAATGACTCACCAAGGTATTCGCCCCATAATGGCTCAAAATTTTATTCCTGAAATAACTGAAGGTGATAAACGCATACTAATGATAGATGGGGAACCTTGCCCCTATGCTCTCGCTCGTATTCCTGCGAAAGGTGATTTTAGAGGTAATCTAGCGGCAGGTGCCAAAGGAGTCGCCATAGAACTTACAGAGAGAGATCGTTGGATCTGTGATGAGCTTTCTGAAACCTTAAAATCCAAAGGCTTAAGCTTTGTGGGCCTAGATGTGATCGGGGATTATCTTACTGAGATTAATGTTACAAGCCCAACTTGCGCTAGGGAAATTAAGACTCAAACTGGCTTTGATGTGTGTGAAGTGTATTTTGATTTTTTAGAAGAAACGATTAATTAATTTAGCCTACCCTAACAGGCAGGCTAAACTTAAAATAAAAATTTAGTCAGAACTAGATGTAGAACTGCTGTCATCATCAGTGCTAGACACTGTGCTTGACATAGTTGTAGCATCTGCCACATTAGTCAAACGAAGTTCCTGAGCCAAAGCCAAACCGCTGAACGCCATCAATACTGCTAATATTCCATATTTTTTCATCTTAGTAATCTCCGAGAATTTTTAAGTTAAGACTTCCCCAAAAGCGTGGTGCCTTCAAGACTTAACCATTTTCCTCTTGTGCCTGACTGAAGTCAATTGAAAAAAATACGGGGCTTCAGGGCTGAACATATATTTTCAGCCCGAGTTAATTTTCACCCGCTAGGACTTAAATATGTTGACCCTTCCAATGTTGATGCGAGTGCTGAGTTGAACGATGTTCATTTCGATTATGTTGAAAAAACTGGTTATGTGGGTGATAAGCATATGGCTCATTTTGATGCCAATGGTGATGACGATGATGATCATATGGCTCATTTTCAAGAACACATGCACTCATCAAGGTCGACAAAGCTGCCACTATCAATATTTTTAAATAACGATTCATTTTATTTCTTCCTCATAGTATGGTTAGTATTCAATACAAACTGTAAAAATCAATTCTAATGATCCCAACAAAGATTAATCAAGATGCAGAAATTTGCAATACTATACCCCGTAAAAATTCTTGAAGCTAAAGCTTTAGAGCTCGCTCATCGACTACACCTCGAAATTATTGAACAACCTCAGGAAAACTATGAAGGCTTTTTGATTTTAGAAGAGGATGGGCTGAGCCTAAAACTACAATCCACTCCTAAACTGAATGCCATTAAGGTGGATTTTCTTAAGGGAGCCAATGCTCACAGATCTCAGTTTGGAGGAGGGAAGAGTCAGTTGATTGCAAAAGCGATCGGTTTAAAATCCAAGCCATATCCAACAATTTTAGATGCCACCGCAGGTTTAGGCCGTGATGCTTTTGTTCTGGCTGCATTGGGGTGCACCATCACACTTCTAGAACGTTCGCCCATTATTGCCACACTCTTGAAAGATGGAATAGAGAGAGCTCAAGCCGCAGAAGACCCTGCGGCACTCAAAATGCAATTTATTCATGATGATGCAATTGAATATTTAGCAAAATCAGGCGTTCTGAAACCTGATGTCATCTACTTAGACCCCATGTTTCCTGATGAAGAAAAATCAGCCTTAGTGAAAAAAGAAATGCGGATCTTAAGAGCAACAGTAGGTGATGATCAAGATTCTGCTCAACTCTTAAAATTAGCACTGGAAGCAGCAGGGAAACGAGTTGTAGTTAAACGCGCTCGCTACGCTCCTGTTATAGAAGGTCAGGCACCTGACTATCAACTCAAAGGAAAAAGCACGCGATTTGATGTTTATCTTTCTAAGATGATCAAACCATTAATCCGCTGAAAATGAAGAACCACAGCCACAAGTCGTTTTAGCATTCGGGTTTCGAATAATAAATTGCGAACCATTCACATCCTCACGATAATCAATCTCAGCACCTCGAAGATATTGATAACTGAAAGGATCGACCAAAAGCTTAATCGAAGCGATATCGTTGCCTGCCTCCACTTGTTTTTCAACAATTTGATCATCCGTGTTAATCGCCTCATCAAAGGTAAAGCCATACTGAAAGCCTGAACACCCCCCGCCACTGATAAAGACTCTGAGGTTAAGCTTAGGATTTTGTTCCTCATCTACCAGGGATTTAACCTTAGCCGCCGCTGCATCGGTAAAGATCAAAGAGGGCCCGCTATTAGGCACGGGGGCTGTATTCGTTTGAATTGCTGCATGTACCATGAGTTTCTCCAGGCCTTTGGGCCGTTTAGTATGATTGATTATTATCTAACCAACAGCCCTAGTCAATTTCCTCACCGCAACGTACAATTTATTTGGTACCGGGTACGTAACCCGGTACGTTCCTGGTACCGAAAAAACTGATGGAATATCAATATGAAATGGTTATTAGCCTTCCACATTATCGCCATGGTCTGCTGGTTTGCAGGCTTGTTTTATCTACCCAGACTCTTTGTTTACCATTCTGAATGTCAGGGCGATGAAGCAGGGAGCGAGCGCTTCAAGGTCATGGAACATAAGTTGTATTACGTAATTATGACCCCGTCTGCCATTGTAACCACCGCCCTAGGCCTGGCTCTCTATACAATGAATTTTAGTTACTATATTCACCAAAGCTGGATGTGGCTAAAGCTCGCCGCCGTATTTTTATTGTGGGGATATCATCATCTCTGCAAGAAATGGCTCAAATCTTTTAAGACCAACACTAACACACATTCCAGTCGATTTTATCGGATCTTCAATGAAATTCCAGCGCTCTTATTGATTTTGATTGTGATTTTGGTGGTTGTTAAGCCAGTGTGAGGGGACGTACGTAAGTTGTCAACTTACTCAGCAAGCAAGTATCCGCAGCAAGAGTAAGTTGACAACTTACGTACGTCCCCTCACGCTACACCTCAACCATTTCAAAATCATTTTTCATAGCTCCACAATCTGGGCAAAACCAATCTTCAGGAACATCTTCCCACCGAGTACCCGGCTCAATGCCATCTTCAGGCCAACCCTGTTCTTCATCGTAAATAAAGCCACAAAGTAGGCAAAGATATTTTTGATATGTCATAATAGCCTCATTTTTAGGTTCAATTTCGGAGAAACCCAGTGATCACTTCCAAACTTCATACCCCTGAATCCAACCGATTATTTGTGCGAGCCCAGGAGTATATTCCGGGTGGAGTCAATTCACCAGTCCGAGCTTTTAAATCTGTTGGAGGAACGCCTATCTTTATGCAGTCTGCTGAAGGAGCCTATATGACGGATGTGGATGGAAACCGCTATATCGACTATATCGGATCCTGGGGCCCGATGATTTTAGGCCATTCTCACCCACGTGTGATTGAATCCGTCCAAAAAGCCGTGAATCAAGCATTGGGTTTCGGAGCACCGACACGGCTTGAAGTAGAACTAGCTGAAACGGTTTGCCAATTAATGCCTTCTGTCAGCATGATTCGCATGGTGAATTCAGGGACTGAGGCAACAATGAGTGCGATTCGATTAGCTCGAGGCTACACCAAACGCAACAAGATTATTAAATTTACCGGCTGCTATCACGGTCATTCGGATAGCTTATTAACTAACGCAGGATCGGGTGCGCTGAGTTTAGGTATCCCAGGATCTGCGGGAGTAACACCAGGCTGTGTTTCGGATACTTTGGTTGCTGATTTTAATGATATCGATTCTGTTTCAAAATTATTTTCTGAATGTGGAAATGAAATCGCAGCAGTGATTGTGGAACCTGTTGCCGGCAATATGAACATGTTGATACCGACCCAAGGTTTTTTAACAGGATTAAAGGAACTTTGTAATCGACATAACAGTGTGCTGATTTTTGATGAAGTGATGACTGGGTTTCGCTTGAGCTTGACCGGAGCACAAGGTCTTTATGGAATTGAACCGGACTTAAGCACTTTTGGAAAAATTATCGGCGGCGGCATGCCAGTGGGCGCTTTTGGAGGCCGAGAAGAAATCATGAGCCAATTAGCTCCCCTGGGACCTATTTATCAGGCAGGCACTCTT
>CAIQCE010000053.1 GCA_903870185.1 uncultured Gammaproteobacteria bacterium | reverse complement strand
TGGTAGCCGGGATCATCTTTCATATAAGCGATACTATAAACATGCACCAACAAAGAAACAAAAGTGACGACTGTCATCATTAACACGGTCAATTGATCAATTAAAAATCCCATTCCGAATTGAAAACCACCACTCACCGCCCATGTAAAAATATTATCATCAACGCTGGAGACATGATCGATTAAAAAAAGTTGAGTTAATTTCAACGAACTTAAAAAGGCGAGCCCCACTCCCAGAATTGTCACAAGGTGCGCACCTGTCCGCCCAACTAGCTTTCCAGCAAGCCCTGCAATAAGGCTGCCTATTAAAGGAGCCACCAATGCGATTACTGTTAAATTTTCAACGCTCAATTGCAGCATAATTTTAACCTTTTAAGGAAGTCATCGACTTCACTTGAATATCACCACGAGCACGATACCAGAGCACCAAAATAGCTAATCCTATCGCAGCCTCTGCTGCCGCTACCGTTAACACAAAAAATACAAAAATCTGGCCAACAGGCGCATTTAAGTAATGGGCGATCGCAATAAAATTGGTATTAACTGCCAACAGCATGAGCTCGATACACATCAATACATTAATCAAATGATTTCGGTTAATCACCACACCTAAAATCCCAATACTGAAAATAATCGCAGCCAAAAATAAATAATGAGTTAAGTTAATCATGGTGATTCGCCTTAATATCAACCAAACGCAGCCGATCTGATTTTTTCACACGGTGTTGTGCTGCCATCGATTGAGATTTGGCATCGGGCTTTCGTCCGTGGAAACCCAAACTAATGGCCGCTACAATTGCGACTAATAGCAAGACTCCTGCAAGCTCAAACGGATAAGCATAATCATTAAATAACAAGATTCCCAAAGCTTTAGTATTGCTGGTTTCAACTATAGGTGCTGCAATATTATTGACCCAATGCAATCGTTCAGGCCCTAAAGCTACCAAAATAATACCGAGCAATATTGCCAAAACAATTAAAGTGATCGGCCAATAAAATGCTCTGCCCGTTCGCTTTGTTTCTGCATTGATGTTTAACATCATGACCACAAACAAGAATAGCGTCATCACGGCGCCCACATAAACAAAGAGCAATAATAGACTTAAAAATTCAGCTTTTAACATCAACCACAATACACTCGCCGAAAAAAAGCAAAGCACTAAACTTAAAACTGAACGAACAGGATTTTTGGATAAAATCACCATCAATGCAGCAGCAATCATCAATGCTGAAAACCCATAAAAAATGATTTCATATAGGGGCAATGGAGTATTTAGCATTTCATCTTACCGATACTTTTCATCTGTTGCTCTATCCTCAGCCAATTGCTGTTCATAAATATCACCGATCATTAGGAGTTTTTCTTTCGTTAAAATATTATTGCCTCTTTCTGAGACATGGTAATGCATCTCTGGAGTCACTACGATGGAATCAACGGGACAAGCCTCTTCACAGAATCCACAGTTAATACATTTGAAAGCATCGATATCAAATCGTGTTGTTCTACGAGAGCCATCTTCTCTAGGCTCCGCCTCAATCGTAATCGCTAATGAAGGGCAAACAGTCTCACACAGTTTACAAGCGATACAACGCTCTTCGCCATTCGGGTAGCGACGTAGCGCCAACATCCCCCTAAAGCGAGGAGAAATAGGTGTTTCTTCTTCGGGGTATAAGATCGTCACTTTCTTTTTAAATAAATGACGAAAGGTCACCGTTAACCCTAGGAGCAATTCCCAAAGAGTGAAACTTCGAATTAAATTTTTGAGTCGTGTCATTCGCTCATCTACTCTCAATTAAACCAAGGTGCTATTTTAAATTGCACCGCAACAGCCTCTAGTACGATCCAGGCCAATGTGATCGGTATTAACACCTTCCATCCTAACTGCATCAGTTGATCATAACGGTACCGAGGAAAAGTCGCCCTCAGCCAAAAATATACGAATACAAATATACAGGTTTTAGCCAAGAACCAGACAATTCCCGGCACAAAAGCGGTGAGCGATGCCAAAACTGGGATACCCTCAAACGGGGAGAGCCAGCCCCCTAGGAATAATAGAGTAGCGATTACTCCGATCAAAATCATATTGGCATATTCTGCCATGAAAAATAAGCCAAAGCTCATGGCCGAATATTCCACATGAAAGCCTGCTACAATTTCAGATTCACCTTCAGCAACATCAAAAGGTGCTCGATTGGTTTCAGCAACCCCTGAAATCCAATAAATGATAAATAAAGGGAACAAAGGTAAGGCATACCAATGCGTGATCCCACCCGCTTGATGCAATACAATAGTTTGTAAATTGGTGCTACCTGCCGCGAGTAAAACTCCGACAAAACAAAAACCCATCGCAATTTCATAAGAAATAACTTGGGCTGCACTTCTTAAGGCTCCTAAAAAAGCATATTTAGAATTTGATGCCCACCCTGCCACCAAAACTCCATAGACTCCCATGGATGTCATAGCAAGAATAACTAAGACCCCTGCATCTACATTGGATAAAACAAGGCCTTCCATAAAGGGAATCACCGACCAAACCGCTAATGCAGGAGCAAAACTTAAGAGGGGGGCTAATAAAAATAAATATCGATTGGATGCAGTCGGAATAATTAATTCTTTTAAAACCAATTTTAAAGCATCAGCAAAAGGTTGTAGCAATCCTTTGAAACCTACTCGATTAGGGCCAATTCGGAGCTGCATATAACTGATAATTTTACGTTCAGCGAGTGTAGAGTACGCCACAACGATCATCAAAGGTAATAAAATAGCGACGATCTTCACCAATATCCAAATCAAGTCGAGGAGTTGATCAATCATGATTCACCTCGCACCAGTTGAATCTCTGCTATAGCACTTCCAAAATCGATTGTTTGTTCCAAACCAGCTGGAATATAAACCATATCATCAGCCAATCGTGGATCAATATAAAGTGGAAGCTCTAGCGCACTAGAACCCTGGATTGCTTTGACTAGCTCTCCTGCTTTCAGTATCAATTTATCGGCTGTTGTTTGATTAACTCGAATGGTATTTAAATGCGGATCCAAAATTGCTTGGGTCTCTTGCAAAGCTTCTGCTCGACGAATTAATGCATCTCGTTTATAAATCGGATGTGTGGCCAATCGAGTCAAAGTTTCTTTAACGACGGGTAATTTTATAGTGAGGTCCATTTCATTTGTGCTGGGCATTTCTGTCATCAACGCTTTGAGTTCCTGCTGAATTTGTTCCAAACTGTGGTAATCAAACTCTTCAAGGTCCATGAAATTAGCTAACACTCTTAAAATTTTCCATGCGGGCTTAGATTCCCCATGAGGCAAGCTTGCGGCTTCAAAACTTTGATACACTCCTTCAAGATTCACAAAGCTACCTGCATTTTCAGTAAATCCTGCAGTCGGCAAAATAAAATCAGCGTAATCTAACATCTCAGAGGATTGATAAGGACTTAAACACACCACCAGGGCTGCATCATGAAGCGCCGTCAAAGCATCAGCAGGATAAGCACTATCAAATTCCAATTCTGTGCCTAACAAACAATAAGCTTTCAAAGGTTGGGTGCTTAGCATTTCCCGTGCACTGAGCCCTGGGGAAACTTCTGCTCCATTCACACCTCGATGAGGAACTCCCCCGGCCAACCAGGCGCCTGCACCATTCGCACCTTGGGTAAGAGCTCCGAACTTAGCACCACTTAAACGTGAAATAATTTGAATCAATTCACGAATCAAAGAAGATTCTGGATGATTCAATGCTTCCGCACCCATCCATATGACCGATTGAGTTGCATTTTTTAAAATATCAGCCATTCGTTTTGATGAATCTGAAACGACTACCGAGAAATCCAAAGTCTGTCCCGACTCTTTCGCCAAGGCACAAGCAATTTCCGCTAAGATTTGTGTGAATTTGAACGATGGCACAATTTGTTTTTCACTGACTGGATAATTGAATTCATAATCCATGGAATTAAGCGCCATAATGGATGCGCCCTTTTGTGCCGCTTTATACACTCTAGCTGAAAGTAACGGCAACTCATGCCGTAGATTAGAACCAATCAAGAAAACAGCATTCAGCTCTGATACTTCAGAGAACCGTACTCCTAAATTCCATTCAGAAGTCTCACTCAAGTCCAATTGAGTCAATCGATGATCGATATTCGAGCTTCCTAAAGCCCTCATCCATTTTTGCAACAAATAAAATTCTTCTACGGTGGAATTAGGATGAGCGATGGCTCCAATTTCTTGAGGACCACTAAGATCCACAATTGCCTGCAGTCGATCTGCAATTTCCATCAAGGCAGGTTGCCACTCAATGGTTTTCCACTCACCATTTCGCTTAACCATAGGCTTTAAAACTCGGTCTGAATGATATAGACCTTCATAACTAAATCGATCGCGATCACTCAACCAATTTTCGTTGATCGATTCATTTTCACGTGGCAACACTCGCATCACCCGTCGAGTTTTTAAATTATCTTGAGCTCGGGTATGAACCCAAATGTTTGAACCCATCGCATCATGGGGCGCAATCATCGGGTGCTCTTGCATTTCCCAGGATCGAGCTTGATATCGAAAAGGTTTAGAAGTTAAAGCACCAACAGGACAAAGATCAATAATATTGCCTGAAATTTCAGATCGTAAAAAATGTTTCACATAGGTGCCAATTTCCATATGCTCGCCACGATCGGTGGCTCCCATTTCTCTTAACCCGGCAATTTCATCTCCAAAACGAACACAGCGAGTACAATGAATACAACGCGTCATTTCAGTTTCGACTAATGGGCCTAAATCCTCACTATGCACTGCGCGCTTAGTCTGATCGTAATCCGAATCGGCATTTCCATAACCCATCGCTTGGTCTTGAAGTTCACACTCACCACCTTGGTCACAAATGGGGCAATCGAGTGGATGATTGATTAACAAAAATTCCATCACAGCGCGCTGAGCATCTAACGCTTTTTTAGAGGCAGTAAAAACTTTCATATTCGCTGCAACCAAAGTAGCGCAAGCGGGTAAAGGTTTGGGAACACCATCCACTTCCACTAAACACATACGACAGTTAGCTACGATACTAAGCTTACGATGATAGCAAAACCGAGGAATATAAATTCCCAACAGATCAGCCGCATCGATCACTGTCGTGCCTTCTTTAACGCTGATTTTTTGCTCGTTAATTTCTAATTCAATCATCATCTACACCATGCATCGGCCATGTTCGATATGATAATCGAATTCATGACGATAATGTTTTAAAAATCCGGCCACGGGCCATGCAATTGCCTCACCAAACACACAAATTGTTCTACCTTCAATATTCTTAGCAACACGAGCCAATTTATCAACATCACCGAGCTTGCCTTCGCCCTTTTCAATTTGGGCGACTAAACGATAGACCCAACCACTGCCTTCTCGACAAGGTGTACATTGACCACAGGATTCATGCATATAAAATTTAGCCAGTCGCGCTAAGGCACCGACCATGCAAGTGGATTCATCCATCACGATCACTCCACCCGAACCCAACATAGAACCTGCTTGCATCATGCTGTCATAATCCAAACGAGTATTCATGATAATTTCAGCGGGTAGAACAGGCATAGAACTTCCACCCGGGATAACGGCTTTTAATTGAGCGCCATCGCGCATGCCACCCACTAATTCCAGTAACTCGGAAAATGGAGTGCCCAAAGGTAATTCATAATTACCTGGTTTCTTAACATGGCCACTTACGCTGAAAATTTTAGTGCCGCCATTTTTAGGCGTACCTAGATCAGCAAAATATTGCCCACCCTTTTGAAGAATAAAGGGAACAGAAGCATAAGTTTCAGCATTATTAATATTGGTAGGCTTTCCATACAATCCAAATGTTGCTGGAAAAGGCGGCTTAATTCGAGGCATTGCTCGCTTGCCTTCTAATGAGTTCATCAAAGCTGTTTCTTCACCACAGATATAAGCACCTGCTGTTCGATGATTATAAATATCGATATCAATACCTGAACCCATGATATTTTTGCCTAAAAATCCTGCCTCATAAGCTTCTTTTAAAGCTTCTTCACAACGCAAGAAAGGCTCCCAAAATTCACCTCGAAGTAAATTATAGGCAGAGCTCGCTCCAATCGTATAACAAGCGATCGCAATTCCTTCCAATAATTGGTGGGGATTAAACCGTAAAATATCGCGGTCTTTAAATGTCCCTGGCTCACTCTCATCAGAATTACAAATTATGTATTTTTGACCAGGAAGATCATGCGAGATAAAACTCCATTTCAATCCAGTTGGAAATCCCGCTCCTCCTCGGCCTCTCAAAGCAGAGAGTTTTAATTCTTCTATAATACTCGCAGGAGATCGCTGAGTTTTAATAATTTCTGTGAGCACCTCATATCCGCCCAAACTCTTATAAGTCTTCAAAGTATGTGGTTCGGGAAGATGGACTGTTCGAAGACAGACTTGATTCAATTTTGGATTCACCATCTTATGGCTCCCCCACTTTTAAAGAATTCAATAAGGCATCCATTTTTTCTGGACTTAAATGTTCATGATATTCTTCATCATCTACCTGACACATCGGACCTGATCCACAAGCCGCCATACACTCCAATTCTCGAAAAGTGAAAGCACCGTCTGCAGTGGTTTCACCCAATGAAACCCCACATCGTTTCTGAATATGGTCAACGATTTTATCAACACCTGCTAACTGGCAGGATAAATTCGTACAAATTCCAATCTTGTGACGTCCAATTGGCTTTAATTCATACATGTCATAAAAAGTGGCTAATTCATAAATCATAATCGGCGGCAAATCCAAATATTGCGCGACAGCATTCATCGCTGCTTCAGAAAGCCAACCACCATTTTGTTTTTGCACTAAATTAAGCGCAGGCACTATCGCTGAACGCTTTTGTTCAGGCGGATACTTGCTGAGCCAGTGATCGATTTCACGAGCAATGGATTCTTCAATAACAAAATTCTCAACCATCAACGATCCACCTCTCCGAACACTACATCAATACTGGAAATCAAGGCGACTAAATCGGCAATCATATGGCCTTTTGCCATCTCATCTAATGCCGCTAAATGCGGATAACTCGCCGCACGGATCTTAAGACGGTAAGGTTTATTAGCACCATCACTGATTAAATAAATCCCAAACTCACCCTTAGGATG
>CAIQCE010000052.1 GCA_903870185.1 uncultured Gammaproteobacteria bacterium | reverse complement strand
GCCCAATGAGCCTCAGTATTTGCCTTATGTAGCTCAATTTTTGGCTGACCTAAAAGGTATTTCACTTGAAGAGTTGGCGCGGGTCACAAGTGAGAATTTTTATCGGTGTTTTAGGATATAACGATTCGTATAGCATCATGTTATATATTATGTATGTTGGTGGCCTCATTGTAGGTTGGTCCCAAGCGCAGCGCGGGGCCAACATTCATTTCCCCCATGAGTCTGAGAAGCAAACTGACCTTGTAAAACCAGGGTTTGTGTACTACCCTTAATATGTTTTAAATATAAGGTTTAAATTACCAATTTGGAAGGTGCTATGGAAAGCCGTTTCCTGAAAATAATGTTTATTGTATGTGCTTCTTTGCCTTTGGTTAGCTTTGCGGACACTTCATTAGACAAACCTGCTGAACCCCATCATATTGACTCCATTTTATATGCCTATCAACATGCAACCCTATCAGGAGGATTGGTAGCCGATATTAATTCTATTTCAGTGAAGAATGGTGAGCACATCACCAAAGGTGAAACCTTAATAAGCTTTGACTGTACTCAATATAAAGCTACTTTATTAAAAGCTGAGGCAGATGAATCCAAAACCAAAGTTGCTTACAGGGCTTTTAAGCGTCAACATGAATTACAATTAACTAGCAATATGGAATTAGCTCAAGCGACAGCTGCATATAAATCAGCAAAAGCAGAGCTCATTATCCAGCGTGATAATGTCAAAAAATGCATACTCAAAGCGCCCTATGAGGGCGAGGTGGATACGATTTATGTCCAGCCTTATGAAAAAGTTCAACCTAATATGCCACTCATTTCCATCACGGATAATTCCAAATTATTATTATCTTTAGATGTGCCTTCTAAGTGGTTATCTTGGCTCACCAAGGGCGCTGCCTTTACAATCAATGTGCCTGACACAGGGCAATCGTATAAAACAACCGTATCCAGGATCAGCACTAGTGTGAACTCAGCAAGTGGCACTATTTCCATATATGCTGAGATTGAGAATGCTGATGGTAAACTTCGAAATGGAATGAAAGTGGTGGCGGAGTTTAAATAATTGTTGGCCTGCACTGGTGCTTGCGGCCAACCTACAATAGAAGCAATAATCGTGTAGATTAGCACCAAGCGCTAGCGCAGCCCAACAAACTCATGCATCTAAAACTCACTCTCCTGTACCAATACAGCCCCAAATTTCTTCCAAACAGAAATAAAATACGAGTCATTCTCAATTTTAAGTTTCAATTTTCCACGCTCAACAGTCTCTAAAGGAACGACACCCTGAGTTGATTGTAGTTCAATCCTATAATGTGATTCATTAGCAACCATTCGACCTTGTTCATTTTTTTTGACAGCAATATCTCCACCCAAAAGTGAGGCATGATAAGCAGGTGTATCTGGGTAAAGGGCATCAGCCAAATAATCAATTTCTTGGCTTTGATGGTTGATTGAAAGATCAGCAATATTACTTCGATCAATTTTACTAATTTGCACAGAAATTATAGGTTCTTTAAGATTGTTAGGGATAAATTTTCCCTGTTGTCCTATTTGAATGCGGTCAATATGAGAATAAGGGACAAAGGCTTCTAAATTCATTTGGTTTGGATTGACCAAGGTGATTAACAATTTATGTTTGTTTAGCCAAGTACCGGATGCTAATTCTGAGGGTATTTGGTTAACAATCCCATCAAAAGGTGCCTTCAAAACCAAAGCCTCAGATTTTAAATTGAGTTGATCCATCGCTTGATGTAAGCGACCCGCCTCTCTCAGAAGAACCTCCTCTTGGCCCAAAGATTTTTGTTCCGGATTGAAATGAATTCGTTGTTCATCTATCCCAATTAATTCTTTTTCAATAAGTGATTTTTGATAATCCAATTCAGGTGAATTTAACGTGATGAGGGCTTGACCTTGTTTGACATGATCGCTGATTTTTACATCTACATGTGATATCTGAGCCGTATCGGGTGAATAAAGATGATGAACGGTGTGACTAAGAGTGGCTGGAATTTTTAAAGTATGGCTCCAGGGAGTGAGAAATAAATAAAGGGCGATTACAAAAATGTTAAGACTGGTGATAGTATTTTTGTTCCATCTCAGTTGAGATCGAAGTTCATACCAAGATTTTAATTCTTTTGCTATCGGGCCTAAAATAAATACATAAAATTCAACTAAAAATAAAACCATGCCCAATAGTTTAAAAAATAAATGATAGACTAAAAATGCAATTCCAATATAGATGAAAAGTCGATAAATCCATGTAGTCAATGCATAGGCTAAAAAAATACGATGTTGTCGACGAGTCAGTTTTTCTAATGCTTTTGTTTCTATTCCTAATATTTTGGCTCTCAACCATTGTTTGGCTGTAGCAAAACTTCTAGGCTGAAGATTTCTAACACCTAAGAAGCTGGATAACACATAATATCCATCAAATTTCATGAAAGGACTGATGTTAATTAAAAGAGAAACCAGCCAGCTGGTAGAAGAAATAAAAAACATGACGTTTCTAAGGGTTCCATCAGGCAAAAATAACCAAAGCCAAGTAGCCAATATTGCTAAATATAGCTCTAACCAAACTCCTGCAATCGCAATTAGTAAACGTTTGTGAGCCGATATTTTAAGACTTTCACTCGTATCTGTATAAAGAACAGGATACAGAACTAAAAATGCAATTCCAATGGTGGGAACCTTAAGTCCTTGAAGCTTGGTCATATAAGCATGACCTAATTCATGAATAATTTTGCAAAATGGTATGGTGATTGCAAATAAAATCAAACCCTTAAAATTAGCAAAACTGAGTAGAGTCGCTTTATATTCTTCCCATTGCTGACCTATAAAAAATAAGCTCAGGAGGCCTAAAATCAGCATTAATTTAGCGACTTTGATACTAAATATCTCTTTTACTGATTTAGAGGTTTTTGATAAAAATGCATCGGGATGGACTAATGGAATTTTAAAAAATAAATAATGGTGAAGCAAGGAAGTTAATAAATTAGGTTTGATAGGTGACTTTTGTTTTTTATTGGGGAGATCTAATAAATCAAAATGCAATAGATTTTGATAAAATTCCTCAACATTTCTTTTGGAAATATATTTAGAAGGGATTGACTCAATCAATGCTTCAGGGGTAATGCCAGCTTTCCAATGTTTTAAAATTAAATATTCACTTTCACCAATTTGATAATATTCTTCATGTACAGGATCATAGAGGATCCATACAGGTAGCTGATTATCTTTTTCTCCGTGAGTAATTTCAATCTCAGTTCGGACGGGGGGCAAAATTTGGGGTAAATGGGATGTCACACTCATGGTATTATCCCCAGGCTTGTCTTAGGGCTGAAAGTGGTTTTCGGAATAGATAGTAGATCATGGGTACTTTATGGCCATAAAGTTTAACAGAACCATGTGTTCCGATAGGGAGGAACTCTCCCATTTTAAAGAAACCGATTAATCGATGTGACAAGATGCCTTCAGGGGTCACTAAGGCCGAGTAACTGCTGTTAATTAAGGTAGCATAATAGGAATTAAGAGGTTGCCCGTTGGGATGCATCTTGATTAAAGAGCCTTCTTTAAAGCTTATGCCTTCAGAAACCGGTAACCAAATTTCCAATTCAATGCCATTAGGTTGGGCAATGGTCAGGATTTTATCTCCAATATTAACAGGCTGCCCTTCCCAATCGTGTGCATCATTCATATTAACGATACCTGAAACAGGCGCTAACACTTGAGTTTGATCTAGCATGCTATTGGAATAATCCAGTTTTGCTTTTTGTTCTTCGATTTTAGCTTGCCATACACCCAGTTCTGCTTGGCTTGTGTGATCATATGCTGCTTTTCTTGCAGCGGCATCGTATTGTGCTTGTGCAATTCGTAATTGTTCAGCTTCTAAATTTCGTGCACTTTCCAAATTCTTAGAATCAAGAGTAAATAAAACTTGTCCTTTTTCGACGAGTTGGCCTGATTTCACATTCATTGTATTAATGAGACTTTGTAAAGGTGAGGTCATAATGCGAGGGTCTTTGGCAATCACTTCCGCTGGAGCGGTGACTGATTGTGAAACAGGTACTAATGAAATGATAAGAAAAGTGATTAGCCCTATCGCATAAAATTTCCTTGGGGTTTTTTTATAGAAGCGATAAGCCTTAATAAAAGTTCTGTAGCTCAATAATGAAAGATGTTGATAGCTATATTGATAATCTCTTAAAAGTTGGCCTGCCATCAATTGTTCGGGTTCAGACCAAGATTTTTTTCGAATGAATATAACGCCTGATGAAACATGGTTTAAAAGATTATTAAAAGTGCACCAAAATATTTCATCTTCCCACTCATGAGGCCAGTTTTCTTGAATAAAGATTTTAAATTTAGATTTTGAGAGGGCGGTCTTAGAAGAGGTTTTTTTCTTCAGAGTTGAAGCAATCAATTCTTTAATCCAAATATTGCGAGGTGAATTTGGGTCAATCTGGTGAGTGCCTGATATCGCCGTTAATTTGATCTTACCTATAAGATTATATTGCCAAAATATAGCTCGATCGTAGTCGATAAAATCTAGGGTTTTATGGATAATAAAGGAGCTTAGTTCTTCCAGAGTCTGGACCTGGTGAAGCTCATCCGAAAGTTGGATGTATTTAAGTAGTTTATCGGTAGATTTGAAATCAGCCATCCTTAGCGATCCATCAAAAATTAATAGAATTTATAATAGCATGGAGATGACTTAAAGCGAAGTTTGCTGTTTTAAGACTGAAATCTAGAGCTTTTTGATGCTTTCAGGCTCAATTTAAAAAATATAATGTTTATTTTAATATGTAAAAAATATATATGTATATGAATTTAAACGAATTTATCGCTTAATATTTTCTTAAGCTATCCTCGTTATACTAGGCAACTAAGACAAATCCATGAAAGAGAAAAGTCATGAGTAAAATCGAAATCAATTTAGTAGTGCTAGGCCCCGTAAAAAGTGGGAAATCTGCATTTTTAGATCGAATTCAAAATCCTGAAAAAAAGACAGGCTATGTTTATGATAGGACGGTTTGCGTATCTTTTTTTTCACACAGATTTAATCTTCGCAAGAATGAAATAAAAATAAAAGCTTGGGATACCACAGGCGAAAGCCAATATAGGGCTATAGTCGCAGACTATATAAAACCCGAAACACAGGCTGTATTTTTGTTTTGCGATCTTTCAAACCCCAACTTAGATGAGCTAAAGCCATTTTTGACTATTATCAAATCCAAGAAGTTTGATTTTCAAAAGGTAGTCTTGGTGGCTTCAAAATTAGTGGAGGCATCATCAGGCGAAATTTCTGATTCAAAATTAGAGAAATTTGTCAGTGAAAATGGATTGAACTCCTATATTAAAATTGATTTATCTGTGGCTGGTAATGAAAGTGGGATAGCTTCTGCTTTGGAAGCTCTAGTTAAAGTGGCCGCTGTGGTAGGTAAAGAGGACGGGGTGGATGCTGATTTGACTACTGTAGAAGCTAATCGGGAAATAGAATTATTACCACCAAAATCACCATTTTCTGAGATTCTGAATGATCTTAAACAATATAAAAGTACAAGAGAAAGTGCGAAAGAAGGAAAAGAATATCTTCGGTATTTCTTAGGTATGCCATGCGGGGTCAGTAAGACTAAAAAAATTGCAGCCGTTGATGCTTTGATTAAATCCATAGACACTGAAGTTGAGCTTTCTTTAGATGAATTTAAAAAACACAAGTCAGCTTTAAATCAAGGTCGATTAGGTCGGCATTATAAACAATATTATGAGATTCTATCAGGGCGAAAACTATCAGATTTGTCTTCGATTAAGCAAAATCCTTAACACGAAGATAAACGAGCTTAGGTCGTTTATTTACTGGCAGAATCCTGCCAGTAAAGTAAAGCTAATTTACTTCCGTTCTCTGTAATAAAAAATTAAAGCGGTCACAATTCCACAGGTTAATATGCTCAAACCAAATCCAAACATAAGAACATAATCTTTTTGAATATAGCCATAAGCAACGGCTGAAGCCTGAATTAGGCAAAACCCACCGAAGGTAATAGGGGATAAGCCTAGGCTGCTTTTTGTTTTTAAAATCTGAATAATCTGGGGGATAAACAGCGCCGCATTAATAAATAAGCTTAAGCTGAAAATGGCGGTGATGATTTGAACGATCATTTGAGTTTCCTCTATTATCTCTGATGAATAGGGATTATTATCGCAGATTTAAGATTTTGAGCAAGAAATGTTTTTATAAAAATTCATTAATATCAGTAATTTGAGTATAAATAATTATCTATTTATTTAAAATTAACTTAAACTATGTGACAATTGTAACGATTAATACTGATTCTAGTGATCGATCATCATATTCTTCAGTCATCTAAGTCTTCAAATCTAAATCGATATTTCAAATAGGGGGGATATATGAAAATATTTTACTCTATCGACAATCTTTCAGCATATGAGTTAAGTTTATTGCTTGAACATATTCGTTTGGGTGATGATCATTTAAAAGAGATTTTGACCGAGAAGCAATATGAGGCGCTGAATGATTGTATTACCAATGAGACTCAAGCTGATGATATCGGAACAACTCAATTTGAACATCTCTGTAATATTGCTTTAATGACTAATACGATTATTAGTAGCACCTTTGGTTCATGGTTGGCTCTTTCTGGTGCGATGGGGTTCGGTTCAATTTCATTTCCTACCTTAATTATTGCTATTATTGTTGCATTTGGATTAAGTCTTTTGGGGTCAATTTCAACTTATAAAAATTTAAGAAATGAGGTCGAATCGAAAATAAAGGAACAAAT
>CAIQCE010000051.1 GCA_903870185.1 uncultured Gammaproteobacteria bacterium | reverse complement strand
GGTGTTATATTTTATAAGTGCCTTACTTAACGCAGTTTGCATACCTCTGAC
Organism: uncultured Gammaproteobacteria bacterium; assembly: GCA_903870185.1. GTDB lineage: Bacteria > Pseudomonadota > Gammaproteobacteria > Coxiellales > Coxiellaceae > CAIQCE01. The sequence goes on along the minus strand of CAIQCE010000051.1, from coordinate 1,795 downwards.
AAAATCTTCTAAAAAATCGGATCGGTTATAAAACTCTTCTCTAAAGGTGCTATTACCTCGCTCAACACCACCGTTATATTATGGCTTTCTAGGTGGTAAAATAATTAGGGGAATCTTGAGTTGGGCACAAGCATCTTCAAACGCTGCCATAAATTCTGATCCTCCATCGACCTGGACTGATTTAATTACGAAAAGGGCTCGCAAAATCCAGTAAAAATCGTTTCGCGCTGCTAGCTTTGGCGTGAGAAAAAACCCCAGCATCTATGTACTTTGACTTTGACTTCCTTTTCTAGCCTTGGAAATGCTTGATAGTGATACCATTTTTTGTCACGGTCATGTGATCAATTTGGACAAGTTCTCCAAGGTTCATGGTTTCGTAATCCTTAAAACCCTAATTCTGGATTAGATTGTTGAATTTAATGGCAGGTTTGTTTGATTTCAAGGCATAAGCAATAAGTGTTGAAAAGATATGGATAAAGCCATTAATAAACGATCTATGTCGAGTATGAACAATCTGAAAATCTGTTTTTAATACGCCATTCACCGTCTCAATAATCGAACGTTTACGCAGCAAAATTTTTTCTTGTAACGGTAAGAGCTTGTTTTGCATTTTAGCTTTTATGCCGGTAACTAGCTTTAATCCACGTGCATAAAGATCATTGAACAAGCTTTGACTAATGTAGCCTTTATCACCAAATAACAGGCCAGTTAATTTATCCGACATTTGTCTTAATGGCTTGCGATCATCAGTGTTTCCAGGGGTTAAATGCGCACTTAATAATTCCCCTTTTTCATTGATAATTAGATGAAGTTTTAAGCCAAAAAACCATCCCATAGAAGATTTACCTAATGCAGCTAGACCTTTGAATACCTTGTGTTTGTAGATACGCTTACTGTGACATACAGGAATATAGGTTGAATCCACATAATTGATGCCGGTTTGTTTTGCCACAGCACATAAAATGGTAAGCAAGGCGTGAAAATGACCTAAGCATCTTTGTTGCAGCGCAACGAACCTGCTGTAACTAGGAAGCTTTGGAAATTCTGATTGATATTGCTGCAAATAACTTGTGTAAAAGTATTTGAAATTTTTTGCTGGAGAATAATGAAAAAGTAAGACAATGGTGATAATTTCACTAATTTGAAGACCAGGAAGGCGAGTTGGTTTGCGAGTTTTTGGCAAAATCTGCCTTTGTCTAAATAAGTCATATTCTGCGCAAAAATCATCCAGCAAAACAAATAAGTCTGTGATATCTTTCTTCATGGAAGGCCGTTTATTAAATCAATAGCTAATCTTAGCTAAAACTGCCTTCTAACTCTCGCAAATACTCACTTCTAATCCAGAATTGGGGTTTTTAAGTCAGTAACAGGCTGACCTGTTATTTTGAAAATTTTGGCTTCTCTGTTTTTTATTATTGTATTGCAAAATTTAACAGAATACACAATACCCGCATGTATAAACGCAGTAGAGCATCCAACTGTTTTTAAGTAATCTGCAGGACACAAATCGTTTTGAACACAGGATGGGCTGTTTCCCAAAAAAAGGCAGCCTAGCACAATGCTTGGAAGCATAGCATTAAAACTCTCCAGTGTATCTCTAACTGTTACAATTTTGTCAATTTGTCCAGTATAAGTACTAACTAATGCTAGTTTACTCTTTGTCTCTTCTTGACCTGTATCAGATAACAAATCAGCAGCATTTACAACATTAAATATTGTTAATGTTAATAACAAACGTAATAAATTCATAATTCCTCACAATAAAAAACAATCAATAAATATATAATATATGTTT
>CAIQCE010000050.1 GCA_903870185.1 uncultured Gammaproteobacteria bacterium | reverse complement strand
CTCCTCCTTTAGATTCAAAAAAAGAAAAAGATGTTTTTGATCTCAGCATTTTTTTAGGTTCGAAGGACCATGGGAAAGTGATTGAAATTGAATCACCGATGCTAGGAGTTGATGATCTTAAAGTTATTGAAGAACAAAAAGATTCAGAGGTTCATGTACTCGATACTAGTTTTGTAGTGGATTTAAGTGAGGATTTACGTTCACTTGAAGCGGGTTTTTTGTTAAAAACTGCGATTAAGAAATTGCTGGCAGAAGCAAAACTTGCTGCTGAAAAAGGTGGAATCATTGTATTGAGTGATCGAAAGCTTTCTAAGACTCGAGCCGTCATTCCCGATTTGATGGCAGTCGCGGCGGTAAAACAATATTTAGATCAGCTTAATTTGAGTCGGAATGTTTCTATCATTGCAGATTCCTATCAAATCAGTGGCACGCATCATGCGGCTGCTGTCTTAGCGATGGGTGCCGATGCGATTTATCCGCGCAGCGCTTATGAAATCATTGGCGATCAAGTGAAGTCCGATGTTTCTAAAGATAATGATCAATATCAATATGCTTTGGTTGATGCCTGGCTTAAGATCATGGGGAAAGTAGGTGTTATCGATAGTGCAAATTATCGAAAGATGGGAGCACTAGGTTTAGATTTAGAGCGAACAGCTTCGACTCCCTCTCTCATCGAAGAACCCAGTTTAGCCACTATATTCCCAGGCACATATTCTCCATTAAAGGGTTTGAAATTAGATCAGGTTGCCTTAGCGGCTCTTCAACGACATTTCCAGGCTTATGATCTCCCTGATAATCGCCTCCATGTATTACCACGCTCAGGCGAGTTTATGCCGAATAAAGACGGTGTGCCACATGGCTATGGTCCTGAAGTGGTGAATGCCTTTGGAGAATTTTTGAAGAAAGAAAAATTACGCGGAATTATGTTTCGGATGCAAAAAATTCTTGAGGCCAGAGGTAAGGGTGATTGGCTCAAAAATGAAGATTTAAAAGATTATCAAGAGCAAAAGGGTTATATCGATCCCTCCATGAAAAAGGAAAATGGATTTTATGATCATGCAAAATTAGAAGGATTAAAGCCCTCTGTCGCTTTTGTGGAAATGTCAAAAACGGTAGATGAATGGCATCAAAAAAATCCTACCTCTATTAGTGATCGTTTTGATATCCAGTTTCCCGAGGTGGTTGAAAGTGCTGTTGCCGGTGCAGGTGTTGCTGCAGTTGCTGTGCCAGAAAAGCCAGCTGTTGAAAGTCTAAAAAGTATTTTAAGAAGAATGCGTGGAGGTGGAATGAGTCTGGGTGCACTCACCCCTGGTGCCCATAAAACTTTATCCAAGGCGATGAACGCGATCGGTGCTGTTTCAGCCGCTGGGGAAGGAGGTGAAACCTCTGAGAATTTAAATGATCCTCTTTCGACTTGTGGTATTAAACAAGTGGCTTCCGGTCGTTTCGGTGTTCGTGCACAGCAATTAACTCCAATTAAATCTGCTTCATTAGAGGAAGATGAAGAAGAGGTCAGCCCTGTTGAAAGTGATGGGGTCGAAGCCGCTTCTGCAGGGGTAGGTGCTAAAGATCCTGATTTGATCAAAGAGGATCAGGATTCACCGGTCATTGAAATTGAAATTAAAATGGCGCAGGGTGCAAAACCGGGTGAAGGGGGGCAAGTTCCTGGTCGTAAAATCACAATAGCAATTGCTGCTTTGCGCGGCAGTCACCCAGAAGTAGGTTTGATTAGCCCACCGCCTCATCATGATATTTATTCGATTGAAGATTTGGGCCAATTAGTTTATGACCTTAAATCAGTTAATCCCAAATCCAAAGTGGCAGTGAAGTTAGTGGCTTGTGAAGGCATCGGTACGATTGCCACAGGTGTCGCTAAGATTGATGGAGTTAGTATTATCAATATTGCTGGAGAATCAGGCGGAACGGCCTCGGCAAATCTATCCAGTATTACGTCCGCTGGTTATCCTGCAGAATTAGGCCTCGCTGAAGTTCATCGCGCGCTTTCAGAAGCTAAGCTTAGAGATAAAGTTCAATTGGCGATGAGCAGTGGTTTCATGACACCCAAAAGTATTATCGTGGCGGCTCTATTAGGCGCTGATTGTTTTGAGCTAGCACGAACTTTATTAATGACCTTGGGCTGTGTGATGCAACGAACGTGTAATGAAAGTTGCGCGCCCGGTATTGCAACCGATGGTCATTTATTTAAAGGTAATCAGCTTGATACGGAACGCTATATAGCGAATCTGGCAGCAGGCGTTCAAGATTATTTGCGTCAAATGAATGTGAAAAATTTGGATGAAATTGTAGGGCGAACGGATTTACTCAAATTAGTGAATTCAGAAGCATTAACATTATTTGATTTTTCACCGATATTAGATCGATCAAAATTACCCAAGCAGCCGAGTGCTGCAGAACTTGCACTTGTTCGCAAAAAACAAAAAGCCAAATTCTTGGCAGAAAAAGCTAAAGAAATTGCATTGATTAAAAAAGCACGTGCGGAGTTAATCGCGAATCCGGATGCCGTTGTTAATTTAAATTTAGATGACACGCTCGAGCACACGACTCGTACTTTTGGTGCTCGTTTGGCAGGAAGATTTGCACGCTATTTAATGGCACATCCGAAAGCACATATTAATACCACCACTCATGGTATTGCAGGGCAGAGTTATGGTGCCTTTTTATCGAGTGGTATGACTTTAGTGCACACAGGTTCCGTACAAGATGGTTGCGGAAAAAGTATGAGCGGTGGTGTCATGGTCATTCGCTCCGCTGATGGGAAGGAGCAACGAAATGCAGTTTCGGGTAATGCACTTTTCTATGGCGCCAGTGGTGGTGAGATGTATGTGGATGGTAGTGTTGGAAATCGAGCCTGTGTTTTATTGAAAGGAGCTCAAGTTGTTATAGCAGGCGATGCTGGAGATTATGCGGGAGAATATATGACCTCCGGTACTCTGATGTTGCTCGGATCCGTGGGTGAACATTTAGGAACAGGATCTTCGGGCGGAATTATTTTTGTCTATGATCCTGAGAATAAATTAACTGATGCAGAAACATTAAAAGCTTCGGGCGATAAGAAATTAATCGCTTATTCTGATTCAGTAAATGCAGCTAGTGATAGTGAAGCGGCTCCTTATGAAACAGCGATTTGGAGTATGTTGGGTGAGCATCTGAAAAGAACCGATTCTAGCAAAGTAAAAGCAATATTGAAGGATTCTACCATCGATGATTTTAGAGCGGTTGGTTTTAAAGTATTGGTACCTAAAGAGCTCAGTAACATTAAGACACTGATGGGTGTGGTCAATGTAATTAAAACCTATCAACAGCGAAAATCACCTTTGACTCCGGGCATGCAAGTTTGGCTTGAGCAAAAAGCGTTGAGCCTGGTTCGATTAATTACCGATAAAAAAATAAATGATAGAACCCCAGAGGAAGTTGCTCAACTCAAAGCACTTCATGAAGTATTAATCTTACCTGAAATTGAATCTTTGAAATTATCAAAAACATTACTCGATCGATTAGTAAGTTTAAGTACGAAGCCTGTTGAAACAGCGCGAGAAGCAGGGAAAGATGATATTGCTGATACTGTTTCTGTCGCAAGAAGAATAGTTTCGCTCGCAAGTTTCAGTTCAGCGGGTGCAGGTACGAGTAGACCTCCACTCCATACTGATAGTAGAGAAAGACTGATGACTCAACAGGCTTCAGCGAGTCATGGATCATTGGGGTTGAGTGATCCTTCTTTGCTCTCTGTTTTAAGTACTGGGAGTTTAGCTACTTCGGCAAGAGGCTCATTTCCTGGTACACCAAGGAGTGCGCCTCCAGCAAGTTTGCCGGGAACTCCAGGTACTCCAAGTGCTTCTGTGGTTGCGCTGGTTGATAATAAAAATGTGTTGAGAAAAATTCGAGCGGAAAAGGAACGATTAAGTCATCTGGGAATCTTGGATTTGGATGCTCTCCCTGTCGAAGGCAATTTGGATTTCTATGTTCGTGAATTAGTTCGTGTCGGTTCAGAATGTTCGAGTTGTAAAGCGCAACCTTGTGCGGGTGGTGAAGAAGTTAAGACGGGATGTCCTGCAGGTAAATCACCTCATACTATTAATGCTTTAATAAAAGAGATGGTGAAATACGATTCCATTGGTAGCACATTGACAGATTACCAAATGGATAAACTAAGGCAGGCATTTTTTGAGCAACACAAAGAATCTCCTTTTACCGCTTCTACGAGCCAAGTTTGTCCTGCTCCTTGTGGAAATCCAGAAACCGGTGGTGGTGCTTGTACGGAATCGATTCCCGATGCGGGGGATCCTAATCCCACACGAGGTGGAAAATTAACTGGAAAATCCGTGGATATTAGAACTGTCGAATATTTGCTTTATAAGATTGGACGAGCGAAAGGCTGGTTTTCTGAATTATTTGTTAAGCCTGCAAAATTAGTAACGGATAAAAAATTAATTATTATTGGCTCCGGTCCTGCTGCTATGCAAATGGCGTATGAGGCTTTGCTAGATGGTGTTCCTGTGGAAATATATGAAAGATCCGATAAGCCAGGGGGGTTATTAGTCGATGGAATCCCTATGCATAAATTTGATAAGGCCTCTTCCTTAGGGACCGATTTTAAGTATCTAGAAGCGATGGGGCTGGTGCTGCATTTGAATACGGAGGTTCAATTTAGGAATGATTTATTTTGGGCAGAAGATAAAATTAGTAAAACCAAAACCATTATTGCTGAAGCGAACGATGAGGCTCATCAAGTCGTATTGGCAGTAGGTTCGGGTACACCTAAAAGATTGTCTCAGGCTGAAGGTCTGCCTGATGCTGCAAAAACGAAAGTTATTCAGGGTGTAGATTTTCTGAAAGCTCATAATGATGTTGTTTCATATTTTCAAAATAATATGGGATTAAGTGAAGAAGCACGCGATGCTTATATCAAAGAACGATTTGGTGAAATGGATCCTCGTGGAAAACGAGTCTTGATAGTGGGCGCAGGGGATACCGCACAAGATACCAAGCGTGTGGCGGCTAAATTAAGTGTAGATGGCAAAAAACTTGGCATGCCGGAGACTCATTTAGAAACTTTGGCACGAGGCCCCGCATTGGGAGAAAAACCTAGCGTTGTAGAGACTCAGCCAAGTCTTCCACGAACGCTCACTAAAGAAAACCGTCTTTGTATTGCAGAGCTTCAAGAGATTGGAGCCACTGCTCATCATCTAGTAGAGCCTTATGAGATTGTGCCTAATGCGAGTGGCTCGCTCACCGTTAAATGGAAGAAAAGCGATTATCTACATCAAAAGCTGATTCAAGAAGATGCGGATTTAAAAATTTTATTTGAAGAATTGCCTCGAGAAAAACGGCCTACAGTTGAAGTTTCGGAAGGTAAAGGAGAAGGTGAATTCGATTTGGTGATTTGTGCATTAGGTTTTAATGACAGCGAGAAAACCATTCCCTTGGTGAGAGATACTAAGGGCATTAAAAATGTGTTTGTAGTCGGCGATGCAGCAGAAACCGGGCGTGAGAAAATCATTGTGACGGCTCAAGCTAATGCCCGAAAAACCTATTTGGAAAAATTGCGAACGGCTTTAGGAGTGGGGTATTCAGCAGTAACTTCAATGGCGGCGTTAATAAACGCAGGCCGCACCTTTTTCAAACTTCCAAAGGTAAGTGCGGGTGCTGGGTGTGGCAGCTCAGGCTCATGTGCGAAGAGTGCTTGTGGATGCGGTGGGCCGAGTGCGGTTGAGTTAGGTGCTAAGGTGGCGGCAGGGGCTTCTGGAATGAGAGCTGGGTTGGCTTATTAGGCCGTCGCTGGGGGCGTTGCTAACCGTCGTCTCACGGCTTGTCCGCGGGATCCATCGCTAGGGGTATTGCTAACCCCTCCCCGTCGTCCCGCGGCTTGTCCGCGGGATCCATTCTGTTTTTTTGCATTCTACCTGGATTCTATTGTCGGGCTCGCCCTGCTTTAAGTTCCTCAGGTATTTTAGCCGGGTGCCTATGCAGGGCTTAGCGCCGACCTACATTTATTATAACTAGTAGGGTCGGCAAAACGTTAGTGGCACCAAAATTCATTTCATAAGATGAAAAACCCATCGAGGAACTGGAACTAATGCAAAATACTATTTTACAACGAATTCAAACACCTGATGGAAAAATAAGCTATCTATTCGGCACTCTTCATGCAGGTGATGAACGTGTCGTTAATCTGCCTATTGAAGTCAAGCGAGCTTTTATGCAGGCGGAGCGTTATGCTTTTGAAGCACGCTTAGCCCCGACTCTTTCTGAACAAATTGAATCGGACGCTCTGTTTAGAGCATGGAGTAATGCAAATCAGTCTAAGTGTTTATCAGATGAACATTTTGAGGAGGTTTATACACTTATTAAGCCATTAAAGCCTGTTTATGTGCCTAATTTTATGTTTCGTCGTGCCCTAAGAGATAAACCGCCCATGCTTTTGGGTGCGATGTCCTCTTTTGGGGTTTTTACAAAGCAGTGCAAAAAGGTTCTATAAAAGTGGTCCGACTTAAACAAGATGTAGGTTGGTGCCAAGCGGCAGCGCGGCCCAACAAGCCTAGGTTTAGCCCACCCACCCCAAACAAGGAAATATTTCAAATAGACTAGGGCTTCTTAATATTACATTAAGAAAAGGTAGTCTATACTATGCTATCAACCAATAGCTTTAACTTTTTAATAGGAAGGTGGTATGAGTTATCTCGATCAGTATAAGAACCTAG